>CAJWGI010000289.1 GCA_913031335.1 uncultured Anaerolineales bacterium
GTCCCACCGCGGTCAACCTCGTCTGGGCGGTGGAGCGGCAGCTGCAGGCGCTGCCGGCAGCCGGCGGGGACGTACAGGCGTGTATTCAATCCACCTTCGATGTTGCCGCGGCCATTGCCGATGACGAGGTCGAAAACTGCCGTCTGATTGGTGAGCACGGCGTTGAGCTGATTGAGAATCTGAGTCGGGAAAAGGGCGGCGAGCCGGTCAACATTCTCACGCATTGCAACGCGGGCTGGCTGGCGTGCGTGGATTATGGCACTGCCACCGCGCCGATTTACCGCGCGCACGAGCGCGGGCTGCCGGTGCACGTCTGGGTTGATGAGACGCGCCCGCGCAATCAGGGCGCGCGCATGACTGCGTGGGAGCTTGGGCAGCACGGGGTGGCGCACACGGTGGTGGCCGACAATGTGGGCGGTCACTTGATGCAGCATGGGTTGGTGGATGTGGTCATCACCGGCAGCGACCGCACGCTCTACACCGGCGACGTGGCCAACAAAATCGGCACCTATCTGAAGGCGCTCGCCGCGCATGACAACGACGTTCCTTTTTATGTGGCCCTGCCGTCATCCACGTTTGACTGGGAGCACAGCGACGGTGTCGCGCAGATTCCCATCGAAGAGCGCGAGGCGGCCGAGGTGAAAACCATCAGCGGATTGAGCGAGGGCGAAATCCGCTCGGTGCTGCTCACCCCGCAAGAGAGCCCGGCGGCAAACTTCGCCTTCGATGTCACCCCGGCGCGGCTGGTGACGGCGCTGATAACCGAGCGCGGCATTTGCCTGGCCTCCGAGCAGGGCGTTCTCTCCCTTTTCCCCGAGCGGGCGGCAATTTGACAAGTCCTGAGGAATAAACGTATAATACCGCCAGCAATAATCCCTGATTTGCCACTCTCAGAATCCCCGGTGACCCAAAAGCAGAAACAACCCGCAGCAGAATGGGCGGAATCATTTTCACTCCAGCCCGCGGACTGCGAGCACCTTGCCACCCTGCTGCTGGAGGCGGCCACCCCGTGGAGCACGGAGCAGGTGGCGCTGGCGCTGCTCGAGCGCAGGTTGGCGCAGAAAAAAACGGTGCACAGGCAATCGAGTTGCGGTAATGGCACGGTGGAAGTTTACCGCCCCGGCGAAGATTACGAGGCGGGGCAGGCGCTTTGCTTCCCGCTGCTGGGTGGAATGCCGGGGGAGGTGCTTTCGGCGCGGGATGGCTTCAACCCGGCGGACGGCGAGTTCCGCGTGATTGAGGTGACGTGCGATGACAATTTCACGCGGGAGTTCGCCAGCGCGCTTCCGGAGCATGCGCTCAACGCCGACCCGATGGGGGTGGGCAGTGCCGAGCCTGAAACCGTCGACGAATCTGCGCAGCACTTGCTGCGCGAACACGGCGCGCAGCTGCAGGTACAAATCGAAGCCGATCTACACTCGGCCGGTGACATAGTGCAACTGGCCGGGCACTGGTTCCCGCGCGATTTACTTCCCGAAATCAACAGCGGTTATTTGAATCTGGCCGAGGCCGCGCTGGACGTGGCTGGCGGCGGCCCGCTCACCACCGAGGAGATTCTGCTGCAGCTGGGTGTCGCCGCGGAGGGTGACCGAAAACTGATGCTCTTCTCGCTAAATTTCGCGCTGCAGCAGGACGACCGCTTTGACGAGGTCGGCCCGGCCGGAAACGTGCTCTGGTTTCTGCGCAGCATGGAGCCTCCCGAAATCGTTTTTCCGCCAGGGCGGTTGCGCTGCCGGCCGGTGGAAGCGGACGCGTACGCGCTAACGCCCGAGCTGGAGCGACTGGCGCGGTGCCTGTACGATGAATTCAGCCCGCAGCCTGAAGCTCAAGCCACGGAGGGTCCAGTGGAGCTGGTGCTCACCTATCCGCACCGGCGCGCCGGAACTCTTCCACTCGACGCGCGCATGGCGCACATTTTCCCGGCCGCGCTGATATCCCGATGCATCAAAATCAGGCTCTGCGACGCGCTCTCTGGTGAGCAGCTGCCCGGCTGGGTTATGCAGCGCGAACGTTTCGTCTCGGGGCTGTCCCCGCTTTACGAGAAATATGCTGCCCCGGCGGGTGCGCGCATCACGCTGCTGCCGGGCACCGACGCGAGCGAGGCATTGGTGCGCATCGAGCGGCGCAACGCGGTCAGCGAGTGGGTGCGTACGGTCTCGGCCACGGAGGCCGAACTGCGCTTCGGCATGAGCAAACGCGCAGTAGGGGTGCGTTACGCGGAGGAGCAGATGATCGCGGTTGATGACGTGGAGGCGGTGGAGGCCGCCTGGCGACGGCTGGAAGAGAGCGCGGCCACGCTGGAGCAGATCGTGCTCTCGGTTTTCCGCGAACTGGTGAAACTTACCCCGCAGGGGACGGTGCACGCTAAGACGCTTTACAGCGCCGTCAACGTGGCCTGGCGCACCCCGCCGGAGCCGGTCTTCGCCGAATTGCTGCAGCGCCCTTATTATCAGCACGTTGGCGATGCCTACTGGAGCTATGAGCCGGACGCAGACGAGCGCTACCCCGATTGACCATCACTCGCCATGACTGAACCCGCCGCTGCCGCTCTCGTCCGGCCGCCACTGCT
>CAJWGI010000290.1 GCA_913031335.1 uncultured Anaerolineales bacterium
ATGGGGTACTTCCTAGGGGTCATGTTTAGATTGCCATAATAAGACTTATCAATACCATCAATATAAAGGTATGCGCCTCCACTGTCAATGGCGCCGCTCTACGTCACTACCCTGTTTCCCGGAGGGTTCCCGGCGTGCGGCCGGCAACGTGGCTGCCGTCAGCGTTCGCCTCGCTGCGCGTGAAGCGTGCGCGCCAGCTGCAGCGCTTGTTCGCGGGAGATCACCTCACCCGCGGCCTGCGCCACCTTGATTTGGGAGAGCAGTGAGCCCACGCGCTCGCCTGCCGAAATACCGAGGGCGGCCATCAGTTCGCTTCCGTCTATCAGTGCAGGCGGCTCAATCACTTCCGTGTAGCGGTTGAAATATCCGTCCAGCAACGCAACGACACACTCCACCTTTTGCGCCCATTCGGTTTGCGGCAGCGCAGGCCCGTGTTCGGCTAGAGTTTCTGCGAGCGAGAGCAGACAGGCCTCCACCCCGGATGCGCCCTGCACGCGAAAAAAGTGATGCACTTCCCGCACCGAGAGTTCCATTGGCGTAGGCGCTCTGCCACCGTTGCTGCCCCAGCCCCGGCGCGGCCCAGCCTGCGGCAAGTCCGCTGTTTTCGCGAGCACCGCGAGAATGTCGCATTCGCTGTTGCTCAGTCGCAGCGCGCGAGCACGCTGCCGCACTTGCGTATTTGCGCAGATCGCGCGCAGCAACGCGGCCAGATAGAGTAATTGCCCCCGGTTGCGCGGCGCCACGACACATGCGGAAAGGTGGTCGCCTAGGGCAGAGCGAAAGCGCCCCACTCTGGCGGCCACCAGCCCTAGCGCGAATTCAGACGCGGCGTCCACATCATGCCTCGGGCGCAACACCGAGAGCAGCGCCTGCAGCGCAGCACAGACTGAAAGCCCCCTTGCACCATCGTCCGCGTTCCATTCCGCCAAGACGTGCTGCATCAATCTCAGTCGGGCGAGCACACGCAGTGCCCCAGTCGGGTTCGGCCCGCCCAGGCAGCGCAAAAACTCATCGCGCACCCGTTCCGCCGAGACCTGTTGCAGCGCCGCCGCGTTATTGCGCAGCGCATCGCGCGTTCCGCGATCAATGTGGAAGCCGAGCTCCGCCGCTAGCCGCACCGCACGCAGCACGCGGATGGGGTCCGCCGCCAGCGCGGTCTCAGAGAGCATACACACGGTCTTTGCGCGCAGATGCTCCCGGCCGCCGGCCGGGTCAAGCAGATTGCGCGCGCCCGCCGCAGGCAGTGCCATGGCGTTAATGGTGAAATCGCGCGCGAGCAAATCGGCGGTGATGCCGGAAGGGTGCATGCGCGCAAAGTCGATCACCATTCCGTTTTCCGAATCCGCTAGGACGCGCCCCACCCCGCGTTCGGCGTCCAGCGGGAAATATTTGGCCGAGAGCTCATCCGCGACAACGCGCGCCACGGCGAGCGCGTTGCCCGCGACCACGAAGTCAAGGTCTTCCACCGGACGGCGCATGAGCGCGGCGCGCACCGCCCCACCCACCAACCACGTGTGCTCACGCGCCGCTGGCGGCAATGCCGCACACACACGCGCGTAGTTTTCGGGCAGCGTCACGTTTACCACTTTGGCCGGCGGCATGAAAAGTAATTGCGAACGTTCGTTCGGTCTCGCCGTAAGCGCGGCTTCTCTGGCATCATGCGCGGTGCGTCCGCTGCCAACAATGTTGTCACCGATAAGGGTTATCCATTCGGTGTGGTGACGAACGGGCTGCGGCAACGCGGGCCGCACCCGCTCCCGTTCAACTTTCTGCTGGGTCAAGGTCCTGAAGCAGGGTCGCTGCGAGCCACGCCTATGTAGGGTAGATTGCGCCAGTATTGGTCCATATCAAGCCCGTATCCGAACACGAACTTGTCTGGAATCTGGAAACCAATGTAGTCTATCGGCACCTTTGCCTCGCGGCGTTCATGCTTGTCCAGCAGACAGCACACGCGAAGGCTGGCGGGCAAACGTGTACCCAGAAGGTCAAGCACACGCGAAAGCGTGTGGCCGGTATCGACAATGTCCTCCACCAACAGTACGTTACGACCTTGGATATCGGTGAGTAAGTCCATGGTGATGCGGACCATTCCATCCGATTGGCGCACGCCCTCTTCGTACGAGGCAACAGCCATAAAATCGATGTTGTGTGGGATGGAGAGCTGCCGCATCAGGTCGGTCAAAAACATCACCCCGCCGCGCAGAATACATACCAGCAGCAGGTCCTGTCCGCCATAATCTCGGCTGAGTTGTTCACCGAGCTCGCGCACCCGCGCCTGAAGCGCAGCCTCATCTATCAGTGTGTCAATGCTTGTCTTAGCGACCTGCTCTAGCGTGATGGCCATGCATCATCCTCCCTCAATTCTCTGCCTGAATTTCAGCCTGATGTGGGACTTCGTGATGGACCCGGCAGCGCGCCTCATAGGAGTCGCTGCCGCCCACTAACACTATCGGTTCCTCATAAAAAGCCGGCCTGCCATCGATCATGCGTTGCGTGCGCGATGCGGCCTGCCCACACACCATGCAAATCGCGTGTAACTTGTGCACATGCTCAGCCTGAGCGAGCAGC
>CAJWGI010000291.1 GCA_913031335.1 uncultured Anaerolineales bacterium
TTTTTGAGCTTGCCGATAAGGCATATGTAGGCGCCGGAGTAGTGGGTTCCGCAGTCGGCATGGACAAAGGTGTTTTCAAGGCGGTGATGTGCGCGGCCGGTCTGCCCGTGTTGCCGGCAGTGGTCTTCAACCGCAGCGAGTATGAACGCAATCCTGACGCCGTCATACGGCGCGTGCTGCAGAAATTGACTTTCCCGTTGTTTGTCAAGCCGGTCAATCTTGGCTCGTCCGTGGGGGTGAGAAAAGCGGTGGACGCTGACGCATTGCTCTCCGGCCTAGACGAGGCGGCACGCTGGGACCGGCGGCTGCTGGTGGAACAGGGCGTGGACGCCCGCGAGATTGAAGTGAGCGTGCTGGGCAACGATGAGCCGCAGGCATCCACTGCCGGTGAGATTGTGCCGCAGCGCGAATTTTACGATTATGAGGCCAAGTACATCAGTGACGATTCTGAGCTGCTCATCCCCGCACCCATTACCGCTGCGCAGCTGGAGCAGGTTCAGACGATGGCGGTGGATGCATTTAAAGCGGTCGATTGCGCTGGAATGGCCCGCGTTGATTTCCTGCTCGACAAATCTAGTGGCGAACTGTGGCTGAACGAACTCAACACCATTCCAGGCTTCACCAGCATAAGCATGTATCCCAAATTGTGGCAGGCATCCGGACTCGAGTACCCGGAACTAATCGACAGATTGATTGAGCTTGCGCTGGAGCGCAAAGCGCAACGCGACAATATGAAGCGCTCATTTGAGGTGAAGCATTGAGTTCACTGCGTGGTCTTTCGCTACCTTTCTCGCAGCGCCTGGAGGGCACGCGCGCGCGGACGGTCGCTATGCCGGTCTCTCGCACGCCGAGAGACCTGGACGTGGCCCGCAAGCGCCGCAAGACTCTGGGTCGCCGCCGGGCGGCGCGCATGCGCACACGCAAGCGCGGAGGCGGGAGCCGGTCGTGGGGCTTGCTGCAGAACCTGGCGCTACCGCAGCTTTCGTTTTCGCGCGTGCGCGTTGGCTGGCGTCTGGGCAGCCTGGGTGTGGTACTGCTCTTTGGCGCGCTGCTGGGCTACGCGATGACGGAGCCGAATTTTTTTGTCCATTCGATCGAGCTGGTGGACACCAATTACATTCCAGGCGATGAGATTTATCGCGCCGCGGGGGTGCATGGGTTGAACATTTTCTGGGTGAATCCCTCTACTGTGGCCGCGAATATTCAGGGCGTGCCGGGCGTTCGGGAGGTGGCGGTCGAGGTTGAATGGCCAGCCACTGTATACGTGGAGGTGGAAGAGAAAGAGCCGGTGCTGCTCTGGCAGCAGGGTGGGGAGCGGGTGTGGGTGGATGAGTCCGGAAACACGTTCCCGGCGCGCGAGCAGCTGGACTGGCTGCTGCCGGTGATTGTGGATGACGCGGAAGCGTCGCTCCCGGCCGACGCGCGCATCCCCATGGATGTGGTGACGGGCGCGCGGCAGTTGAAAGGACTGCGCCCGAACATTGAGATGCTTCATTATGATGTTGGCCAGGGACTGTCATATCAGGACGGGCGTGATTGGCGCGGTTTTTTCGGAACCGGTGAAGATATGGCCATGAAGTTGCTGGTGTACGAAACATTAATAGAGAAACTGATGGCGCGTGGCATCTGGCCGAAAACCATCAGTGTGGTGGACCCCGGCACGCCGTTTCACCGGGAATGAAAAGGATGGGATCACGAATTCTGAAAGAAACATAAAGGGTGCCCTATGACTACTCCACTACTTACCGGCATTGATGTGGGAACCACCAAAGTGTGTGTTTTGATTGCGGACTTGGTGGACGACACGCACTATGAAGTCCTCGGAGTCGGAACTGCTCCCTCGCGGGGAATGCGCAAAGGGGTGGTGGTCAACGTCGAGGAGGCAAAGGCGACCATCCGCGAGGCGGTGGCGGCAGCGGAGCGCTCGGCGGGTTACGAAGTCGGCACCGCTTTTGTGAGCATGGCCGGGGCGCATGTGTCTTGCGTTAATAGCCGTGGCGTGGTCGGCGTCTCGGGAAGCCGCGCCATTGCCCAGGATGACATTGACCGGGCGCTGGATGCGGCTCGGGCAATAGTCATTCCCCATAACCGTGAAGTGCTGCACATTATCCCGCGCAATTTTGTGGTGGATGGGCAGGAAGGTATCCGCATGCCGTTGGGAATGCACGGGTTCCGCCTGGAGGTGGAGGCGCACCTCATCACCGCCGCCAGTATGACCATAAAGAACCTGACCCAGTGCATCGAGGCTGCTGGCGTGATGGTGGAGCAGTTCGTGCTCAACCCGTTGGCCGCATCCGAAGCCGCGCTCACCGATACAGAGCGCGACCTCGGCGTGGTGGCCTGCGACGTCGGCGGCGGCACCACAGATGTGGCCATTTTCATTGAGGGAAATGTGTGGCACACAGCGGTGCTTCCGGTCGGCGGAAATCACATTACCGCAGATGTGGCCCATGGCTTGCGCCTGCCCGCTGCGGCCGCCGAGGAGGTGAAGATTGAACATGGACACGCCTGTACCAAGGAGGTGGACGACAGCGAGGTTTTCCGCGTCTGCCCATTCGGGCACGAG
>CAJWGI010000292.1 GCA_913031335.1 uncultured Anaerolineales bacterium
GCACCAGCGTGTTTCCGGCGGCGAGCGCGGGCGCGAGCTTCCACGCCGCCATTAGCAGCGGGAAGTTCCATGGGATTATCTGCGCGGCTACGCCCAGCGGTTTTGCACTGCGCCCGGGGAAAGCGTAATCGAGCTTATCCGCCCAGCCGGCGTAATAGAAAAAGTGCGCAGCAGCAAGGGGAATATCAATGTCGCGGGCCTCGCGAATGGGTTTGCCGCCGTCCATGCTCTCCATCACGGCCAACTCGCGCGCACGCTCTTGAATCATGCGCGCGATGCGGAAAATGAACTTTCCGCGCTCGGCCGTCGGCATGCGCGACCAGCTGCGGGTGTACGCCTCCCGCGCGGCTGCCACGGCGCGGTCGACATCTGCCGCGCCGGCCTCAGAGACCTGTGCCAGTGTTTCTTCCGTGGCCGGGTTGATGCTCTCGATGTAATCGCCGCTCTCGGCCGGGCGGAACTCCCCGTCGATGAACAACTTGTAGCGCTCGCGCAGTTTCACGTCCGCGCTGCTCTGCGGTGCAGGGCTGTAGCTCCATTCTGTGTCAAAATCGAGGGCGGGTTTTTTGGCTGGCATGTTCACCCTTCAATCGATGGAAAAATAGCCGGGCGATTGGTACATTCCGGTGGATTGCTTCATTATCTGCATGAGCACGTCATTGGCCAGCGAGCTGGCGCCAAAGCGGAAGAGGTCGGGCGTAAGCCAAGCCTGCCCGAGCGTCTCGCGCAGCATGACCAGATACTGAATTGCTTGCTTCGCCTTGCTGATGCCGCCAGCCGGTTTCAGGCCGACCCTTTTACCGCCTTCGCGATGGAAATCACGAATGGCCTGCATCATCACCAGCGTCACTTCCGGGGTGGCCGCCGGTTGCACCTTGCCGGTGGAGGTTTTGATGAAATCCGCCCCGGATGCCATGGCGAGGTCGCTGGCCGCGCGCACGTTGTCGAGCGTCACTAGTTCACCGGTCTCGAGGATGACTTTCAGGTGTGCCTGACCGCAGGCTTGCTTTACGCGCGCGATTTCGTCAGAGACGTAATCGTAATCCCCGCTCAGGAAACGCCCGCGCGATATGACCATATCGACTTCGTCCGCACCATCCTGCACGGCGCGGACGACCTCGGCCAGCTTGGTCTCAAGGTCGGCCATGCCACTGGGAAAAGCGGTGGCCACGGCGGCCACCTTGACGCCGCTGCCGCGGAGCGCTTTTTTCGCCACTTTAATCATGGGCGCGTAAACGCACACGGCGGCCACATGCGGCAGCCCCGGGAAGCGTTCGTGCAGATGGATGGCTTTGTAGCATAGCTGGCGCACCTTTCCAGGCGAGTCGCGCCCCTCCAGCGTGGTCAGGTCAATCATGCTCAGCGCAAGGGTGAGCGCCTGCACCTTCGATTCTTTTTTGATGCTGCGCGCGCGCAGCCGCGCCACGCGTTCTTGCACGCCAATCTGGTCAACCGTGCGGGTGGACGTCAGCATGGGTCGGCGCTGCTCAATCCTGATTGCGGTGTGGGCGCACGATGCGCCAGTCCGCAATGGGGTAATAAACCGCCCACACTTTGCCTACAATCTGCTCGATTGGCACCGGGCCAATGCGCGCGGCGCGCGAATCCTTGGAGAAGTTACGGTTGTCTCCCAGCACCAGATATTGCCCGGCTGCCAACTGCCAGCGCTGTGTGTCCGCGGGGCGCATGGGCTCGCGCAGGTAGGCTTCCAGCGCCTGCGCTCCGTTTACGTAAAGCTGCCCGGCGTCAATTTCCACGCTGTCGCCCGGAACGGCGACGACGCGTTTGATGAAATCGGTTTGCCCCGGACGCCCGAGTAGGTTTTCCCAAAAGGTGGCCGGGCTGCTCTCCGGTGGCACGAATACCACCACGTCGCCGCGCGCGGGCGGATTGAAGCGGTACGCCATGCGATTGACGATTATGTATTGCCCGTCGTGGAAGCTATCCGTCATGCTGTCGCCGTCGATGCGGAAGCGCGCCGAGATGATGTTGACGCCGACGAAAATGGCCGCAGCCAGCAGCACGGTTTCGGCCAGCTCGCGCAGCACGGTGGCGATGAGTGGGCGCCGGCGGGGGTGGGCTTGAGCCTGCAATTGCGTCATCGGGGATTATGTCGCTATGCTCAATTATAACTTACTCCGGCGCCGCAACAAACCGCGCTAATCGGAGCGCTCGCGGAAGGCTAGCCGCAACGGTGTGCCGGTGAATTCGAAGCGAGCACGAATCTGGTTTTCCAGAAAGCGAGTGTAGCTGAAGTGCAGTAACTTGCGGTCGTTGACGTGAATAAGGATGACCGGCGGCGCGGTGGCGACCTGAGTGGCATAGAAAATGCGCAAGCGCTTTCCGCCCCGCGAGGGCGGCGCGTGCTGCCCGAGCGCGGCTCTGACCACCTTGTTAATCTCTGCGGTGGGGGCGCGGCGGTGCCGCTCTGCATGTACCTTCAGCGCCAGTGGCAGAGTCTTGTTCACGCGCTGGCCGGTCAGCGCGGAAACGAAGAGCACGGGCACATAATCCAGAAACTGAAGCGCCTCGCGCACCATGGTGCGGTACATATCC
>CAJWGI010000293.1 GCA_913031335.1 uncultured Anaerolineales bacterium
CACGCTCCTCATCTGCGCAGACAGCGCAAGGGTCGGTCTCAGCCGCGGTGATGTTGAAGCACACGGAACAAAACCGTGTCTCGCTCTTCAGCGCCAGCAGCGCTTCGCCAAGACCGGTCACGTGCTCGGCCTGGGCGCGCAACAGGAAAAAAGTCAGCCGCGAGGCGGATTTGGGGCCGATGCCCGGCAGCCGCGAGAATTCGTCAATCAGGCGCTGCACCGGGCGGGGGGTAGCGGCGGCGTTCATCACTGGCCGGGCAGGCCCAACCCGCCTGTCAACTCCTGCAGCCGATTGGCCGCGAGGGTTTGCGACTTCTCCATGGCATCGTTAATTGTGGCGGTGAGTAAATCCGCAAACATTTCACTGTCACCGTTCTGCAGCATCTCTGACGCGATGTGGATTTTCTGCACACGCTGGTCGCCGCTGACCACGATGGTAATAGCCCCATCAGCGGCGGTAGCGGTCACTGTTTCCCCCGCAAGATCGGCGCGAGTCTTGCGCATCTGCTTTTGCATCTGCAGCAATTTCGTCACGAACCCCCCGCCAAAGGAAGCCGACGATTCCCGTTTGCCTTTACCTTTTTTCAGCGATGAACCTCCTCTCAGCTGCGCTCTCGCACCCGCGCGCCTAGTTCCACGCCCATTGCCACAACGCCGTCCTCGGCAACTTCGAGGTTCTCCTCGCTGCGGGCAGCGTCGTTGCGGGTGAACCGCACGCGCAGCGAGTGACCGGTGGCGGCAGTCAGTGCGGCTTCCAGATGCGCTCTCATCTTGGGGGTATCCAGTTTGCTGATGGCAAATTCCTGGCGCACGCCGAGCCAGAGAGTCTCGTTCTCAATATGGTCGGGGCTGCACCATTGCAGTAGCGCCGGCAGGGTATGATGGTGTGTGCGGCTGCCGGCGATGGTTTCTTTCCAGCGCGCGTTGAGCTCGGTGAGAGCCGGGCTGTCTCCGGAGGTTACTGGAGGCGGGCCAGCACTGCTCGAGGGGGCCGGATCCGCCTGGGGCGGCGTGGCCTGTTTCTTTTTTTGCGGCAGCGGTTTCGGCGCTTCCGATTCTGCGCTGTCTTCTGGCTGCACGCAGCCGACGAAAGCCAGTTCGAGCGGCAATTGCGGCTGCCAGCCCGCCCGGCGGTCCCGTGCAGCGTAATCAAATGCCTGCACGGCGGCCAGTATTTCCCGAGATTCAAGGCGCTGCGCATAAGCTTGCATTGCGGCCAGCGTCTCACCAGTAGCGTCTGCGAGACCCGCGTTGCCAGTCTTGCAGAGCAACATGCCCCGCAGGAAACTGACCATTTGCCGCGCGAATTGAGTCGGGTCTGTGCCAGCATCAACGGCGCTGTTTATCAATTCGAGCCCGGTCGCGGCTTGCTGTTCAGCCAGAGCCTGCACCAGCGCGACCACGGTGTCATCGCCGGACGTGCCGAGCACCTGCCGCGCACGCTCAAGGGTAAGCGTGCTTTCCGGAGAGACAACCAGTTGATCCAACAGGCTGACGGCATCGCGCAGGCTGCCGGTCGCCTGGCGGGCGACCACGTCCAGCACCTTCGGCTCCACCTTAATCTTCTCTTGCGCCACAATCCCCTGAAGTCTATCCACGATATCCGCCAGCGGAATACGCCGGAAGCTGTGACACTGGCAACGCGAGCTAACGGTGGCCGGCACTTTTTGCGCTTCGGTGGTGGCCAGCACAAAAACCGCATAAGGCGGCGGCTCTTCGAGCGTCTTCAACAGCGCGTTGAAGGCCGCGCCGGAGAGCATGTGCACCTCGTCGATTATGTAGATTTTTCGGCTGCCTTGTCCGGGAGCATAGTTAATCTTCTCGCGCAAGTCACGCACGTCTTCCACACTATTGTTGGAGGCCGCGTCAATCTCAATTAAATCCAGAAACCGCCCGGATGCGACGGCGCTGCAATGGTCGCAGCGGTTGCACGGCCGCGCGGCAATATCAGCGTCTATGCAATTTAAAGCCTTTGCCAGCAGCCGCGCCACTGTAGTCTTGCCAGTGCCGCGCGGCCCCGCGAAAAGGTACGCGTGTACGGTCTTTTCCGCCTGCAGCGCATTTTGAATGGTGTCGACCACCGCGGCCTGCCCGACCACCTCCGCGAAGGTTGCCGGACGCCATTTCAAGTAAAGCGCCTGAGAGCCGGTCACCGCTCAATCACCCCGCAGCGCCGCAGCTCTCGCCGCAGATTGAGGCCGGGCAGCTGGAAATGCAGCAGCGGCACGACAAGGTTGAAAGCCGCAATCATGTTGTTGAGACGTACGACCTGCTGCTGGACACGCTGCTTGTCTTTCGTGACGCGCAATCTTTCTCTGAACCGGAGAACTTCCGCCCGGATTTCTTGCGATTCTTCAACCCAGGCTGGACGCAGGTTGGCCTCTGCGAGCACGCCGGAAAGCACCTGCCAGCCGGGTTCCGCGTAGGGGTTTTCACGCAGCTGCAACGGCTGCCCGCTGCCCCCGAGATTATCAAACTGGCCAGCCTCGCGCGCGGCGCGGATGCGGCGTTCCGCAAGTGTCTCCCACGCCGAAAG
>CAJWGI010000294.1 GCA_913031335.1 uncultured Anaerolineales bacterium
GTGATTGAGGCGCCCGTCACCGGTGGCATCCCGCTGGCACATGCGGGCTGCATCACGGTGCTGGTCGGCGCGACGGCGTCGGCATTTGTGCGCTCCAGGGCGCTGTTGGATGTCGTAGGCCAGCCTGTCATTCACGTAGGCCCGGTCGGCAGCGCGTCGATCGTCAAGGTGATGACCAACATGCTTGCTTTCGTCCA
Source organism: uncultured Anaerolineales bacterium (assembly GCA_913031335.1). GTDB lineage: Bacteria > Chloroflexota > Anaerolineae > Anaerolineales > UBA11657 > CAJWGI01. Next base: position 198 of record CAJWGI010000294.1, read on the forward strand.
TTTGTGGGCGCTTAATGAGGGGTTGATGTTCGCCACGGCAGCTGGTTTGGAGACCGGGGCGGTTTATGAAGCAATCAAGCATAGTTGCGGAAACAGTTTCGTCGCCGAGACTGAAGGTGTGCCCATTATGACCGGCAGTTTCGATTATGGCTTCACCATGGAATTGGCGCTGAAGGACATGAAGTTGGTCGAGAAGATTGCCACGGAGAACAATGTGCCGCTTCTGATGGGAGGTCTGGCGACACAGATTCTGCAGCGTGGTATTGCCAGATACGGAGCAAAGGCCTGGTCGACCGGGATTGGGAGATTACTTGAAGACGAATTGGGTATTGAATTGCGGGCACCGGGTTATGAAACGGAGCAACGGTGGGCGGGCTATGATTCAAATCGCGAGCCAGATCTGGCGACAGAGGATGCTTGCGACTAATACGACACTGACGAGCAAGTAACCAGGGTACATTGGAGACAATGTCTATCCGAATAGTCGAAGTTGTGATTGATCAAAGGTTCATTGAAGCTAGAGAGAGAATTTCCTCGGGGATCTAAGAACTACCGGATTGATTTCCCTCCGAAACAATCTTTCTACCGGGCTGCATTGCAAACTGTCGCCATTCGTCTTCGCCACCGCAGCTTTGGTCGAGACATGCCCCTGTGGATGCGCTACAATAATGGATATCTCGCGGCCGATGCGGTCAGTGAGTGGGAGACGACGATATTCCTAGGCAACAACCCAATTCACATAATTGTTACGTCTGCGGGCTGAAGAATGCTTACGGCCTGCAGCTGGTCTTTTTCGATAACGGCGAGGACCAGGTCTGGTGCGACTACGCCATCCCCGCGCACTACGAGGGGTACCCCGGTGTGGCGCACGGCGGGGTGGTGGCGGCCATTCTGGACGAAATCTGCGGCCGCGCGTCCATGATTGCCGACCTGAACCATTTTATGATGACAGCCAAGATGGAGGTCAAATATCGCTGCCCGGTTCCGCTTAACGTGGAATTGCGCGCCTGTGGGCGCGTCACCCGCCGGCGCGGAAGACTGGCGCAAGCACGCGGCGAGCTCCGGCTTCCAGATGGGAGACTGGCAGCCGAGGCCACCCTGACTCTTGCGGATCTTCCCAAGCGGTTACGCAGCCAAACCAGTCTGGAAGAGTTGGGCTGGCACGTGTACGACTGATGGAGATTGAGGCCAAATTCGCCATCGATGATGACCGGCTCTGGGCTAAGTACCGCAAGTGTGTTCGCATCGGTGCGTACCGACTGGGCGCGGCGAGGGTGTATTCCATCGTGGATGAATACCTTGATACGAGCGAGCAGCACATTCGCCGCGCCGGCTTTCACCTGCGCGTGCGCTCGCGCGGCGGCGAGCGCCGGGTGACGATAAAATCAACGCAGTCTATGCAGATGTGCTTCTCTGTACGCGAGGAGATTGAGTTCCCACTCCACGGTGACGCGGAGGATGTGAGTAACTGGGTCAATCGCGAAGCCGCCGCGCTGATGGCGCCGCTGTTGCGCGGAAACGCTCTGCGCCCGAGCGTGCAGCTGCGCCAACAGCGTGCGGAACGCCCGGTTCTCCGCGGTGGACATACTTTGGCGACGATGGGTCTCGATGCGGTTCAGGTCTGGCACGCGGGCGCGCTGCTGGATGATTTTCGCGTGCTGGAGTTTGAACTTGTGCGCGCCGCGGACATGAATGTGCTGGATGAAATCAGTGCAGTGCTCGCGAAGGATGGTCTGAAACCGGGGCCGGTGGCGAAATTGAACCGCGCGCTGGCGGCGGTGGAAGTGGCGCGGAAAGGCACGCGCGATGTGGCGTAACTATCACGCAGCCATCTCGATTGAGCACGCGCTGCAGCTGCTGGAGCAGCACGGGTCGCGCGCGCGCGTAATTGCCGGCGGGACGGACATTCTCATCGAACTGGAACGAAAAATCCGGCCGGACGTGGATACGCTCATTGATATCAGCCGCGTGCCCGGCCTTGATGGGATTGCCCTTGATGGCAAAGGGATGCTGCGGCTGGGGCCGCTGGTGACGCATAACCGGTGCGCCGCCTCCGCAATCATCCGCGAGCAGGCATTGCCGCTGGCTCATGCCTGCTGGGAGGTGGGTGCGCCGCAAATCCGCAACCGAGGTACCGTGGTCGGTAATCTCATCACCGCATCGCCCGCTAACGATACCATTACGCCCTTGATGGCGATGGACGCCGCCGTCACCTTGCGCTCGGCGGACGGGGAGCGTGTGCTGCCGCTCTCGCAGTTTTATCGCGGGGTGCGCAGTACGGTTATGCGCCCGAATGAGTTGTTGACCGAAATTGCCTT
>CAJWGI010000295.1 GCA_913031335.1 uncultured Anaerolineales bacterium
GTACCACATCACTCGGTACCACATCACTCGGTACCACATCACTCGGTACCACATCACTCGGTACCACATCTGTCAGTACGGTGTCACCTGCCAAATCTGTCAGTACGGTGTCACCTGCCAAATCAGTTGCATCCACTGCTTTTCCAGCCTCCCCACCTGGCGCAGGAAAAGCAGTGGCAATGGCACTGGGAAAGACTTCCCCTTCTACGGCAAGAGACACGAGGTTTGTGCCTACTCTCCCCCAAAGCAACATGACGCCTATTACGGCGATCCCGGTAGCAACCACGAGGCGCTTTCGGTGAGGGAATTCACGTATTAGGTAATAGCCTGAGCCCACAACGACAGCAAGGGTCTCGAGTCTAGCCTGTGCAAGCACCACTCCGACCAGCAAAAAACCTACCAGCATCCAATAATACCAACGCCCAGACTGCAGCCCACGCCACAGCACCAACGGCATCGTTATCGCCGCCAGCGCTCCCAATGTGCCCGGATTTTCTGCCCAGCCGGCAAGCCGTCCATAGTAAGGAAACGCTCTCACCGGAAAGACTGCCGAAAAGACGAAATGCAGTCCAAAACCCGTCAGCGCCACAGTGACAATGATGCGCGCCACCGACTCCGCTCCGTGGGCATCGGCGTACATCCAAACCCCCCAGAACACTGCACCGTACATCAGGAGAACAGAAAGCCCTCTGAGCACGGTGATTTCCAGATCAATCGAGTACAGGCTGGACAGCAGCGCGAGTACGACGAAGGCCAGGATGAACGCATCTGCCCTGTTCAGTGGTCGGGGCAAAGCGCGATTCCGCACGGCGAGAAATAGCGCGGCTAATCCGAGTACGAACGGCGGGACCCAGCGCAAATAAACCAGCATCGCCCTCACCGCACCGACGCGAGTGGGCGTCAGCATCAGAAACAGCAGCGCGGTCAGGATTACCCAGCGCATGCCTCGCGGCATTCTCGCGTCAGCCGGCTTTAAACCCATCGTATGCCCGATTAGGCAGACCCAACACGGCTTCCCCAAACCCCTGAGCCATCTTACCAGGATTGAAACCGGCTATGATCTCGCGCGAAGCCATGCCCATCCTCCGGCGCAACCCGTCATCATCCAGCATCATTGCCATGTGCTCCACTAGGGTTTCAACATCCCCCGACTCATGCAATAATCCATTGCGTCCGGGCTGTATCAGGTCTGCAGCCGCCCCGGCTGCCGTAGAGCAAATGACCGGAAGCCCAGCGCACATCGCCTCGTTCAGCACCAGCCCCCAGGGGTCGCTGCGGGTAGGGAAAACAAAGACATCGGCAATTCCATAATAGCGAGGAAGTTCCTCCTGCGGGCGAAAACCCTCAAAACGAACGGCAACAAGGCTGCGTTCGTGGCAATGGTCCTGATAGAGGGCGCGGTCGGGGCCATCGCCCACCAGAATCAATGTCGCCTGCTGTCGATTCCGCACCTGCTCAAAGGCGTCCAGCAGCTCAGGTATCCCTTTTGCATCAATCAGGCGGCCAACGTAAAGGATTACAGGACCCTCAACACCGAGGGATTGCATTGTTTCGCGTTTGCGGTCGTGATGGATGTTGGACTGAGTACTGAAAAAGTCTGAGTCCACCGCATCCGGCGCAACCCAGATCTTCCCGGCGGGCGCGCCAAGATGGCGCAGGTATGCTGCCTGGCTTTTGCCCGCGGCCACGAAGCCGTCAAAACGCCGTAGCAGACGCCGCTTGAGCCAGTTGACAAGCGCGTTGGAAGAGCGCGCGTCACGCCGCGTGCTCTCGCTCCACAACAGAGCGCGCGCACGCGAAAACCAGCACCATAACAGCGCCAGCCAAATGGTCGGGTGGTGGTATCCAAAACAGATGACGGCCCGGTATTTCCCCCTCCGCAGCGCACCCACAATGCCCGGGTTGAAAAACACCGGACCTCCCTGATACCGGCGGGTCACCAACAGACCGGGCAACACACGATATCGGAAGTGAATTTTTTCCCACGGAATGCGCCAGTTTCTCCGACCCTCGGTTTCAGAGAAGAAAAGAACATCCAGTTCAACACCCTCCATTGCAGCCAATTCATTGAAGACCGGTATGCGATAAGGTGAGATTATCTCGGTCAGCAGCGCAACGCGGACCGGTTCGGCCCCGTCGTTCACCACGCTGCCATCAGTCCGCGGCGCGCTCGCAAATGCGAATCAGTTCCCGAGTGGTGCGCTGCCACGAGAAACGTGCTGCCTGCCTGAGACCGGCAGCACGCATCATGGCTGCCCGCTCGGGGTTGTTCAGCACCGCTTCAAGCCCAGCGGAAAAGGCTGCTACATCATCAGGGTCACATGTAATGGCGGCATCGCCAACAGTTTCCGGCAGCGATGTTGCGTTGGAGCACACCACCGGCACGCCGCACGCCATCGCCTCCAGAACCTGCAAACCGAAACCTTCATAAAGCGAGGGGTCCAGGTAAGCCGACGCTGCCTGATACAACTCCACCAAATCCTTTTCTGGTAAGTACCTCGTTAGCAGCACA
>CAJWGI010000296.1 GCA_913031335.1 uncultured Anaerolineales bacterium
CGGCAGGTACTTATCTGGAGCGATCAGGCTGAGGACATTCGCCACAATCATCCAGAGGTGGCCGCGCTGCAGCAGGCGGCGCAGGATGTACTGGACGGGGCGGACAGGGTTGAACGCGTGCGCGTGGAGGCAATCACCACGGATGGCTTCCGCACCGATGCAAACCTGGTGAATATCCTCGCGCGCGGACCGAGCGTGTACGCGCTAGACGAAGCCAACCAGGCCGTGTACCGGGCTGTGTTGACCACCAGCGGCGCATATCAACTCGACCCGGTTTTTGAGTGCCGCCGCGGACCGGTCGGGATGCAATCCATTGATGCGCTGGTGGATATCACTTGGCTGAGCCGGCCGAATGTGGTCGGGCAAGACACGCTGCTGGCCCTCGACCCGGGCGGGCGGCTGCTCTATTGCACCACGGATGGCGCTATGGCAGCCACCGTGCTCACCCCACCATACGATGGCTGGGCCGGGCCGGTCGCGATCGAGGCGTTCCAGAATCGCATCTATGTGCTCGAACCGGACGCAAATGAAATCTGGGTTTACCAGCGCGAGGACAAATTCTTCGCCGACCCTCCCGAACGATTTTTCTCCGAAAGCGCGATAGACCTGAGCGCGGCAATCGACATCTCCATCGTGCAGGGCACGGTTTTTATATTGCACCGCGATGGGCACATGACGCAGTGCGTGCGCCGCGAGCAGGGCGTCGTGCCGGAATGCAGCATCGAAACGCGTTACTCGGACGGCAGGCCGGGTCGCGCGGACGACATCCGCTTTGATGGCGTGGCTGCGCCGGCCGCTATGGTAGCCTACCCGCCGCCGCACTCCTCCATCTATCTGACGGACCGTAATTCATCCGGTGCGTATCAGTTCAGCCTGCGCTTGGCATACCAGCGCGAGTTTCGCGCCGTCGATGATGATGGCGAGGTGGCGGCGACGTCCTTCGCGGTCGGCTCCGGCAGAGATCTTTTCTTCGCCCGCGGAAACAACGTTTACGTCGGCAGACGCCGCTGAAACAACCGCGATGAAGCGGTGGCACGGCAAATACGTAATTGGCTTGACCGGCAACATATGCGCCGGAAAGAGCGAGGTCTGCGCGCTGCTGGCGGAACTCGGCGCCTATCACCTGGATGCCGACGTGGTTGCCCACCAGATCATCTCGCGGGGCAGCCGCGAATACACCATGATCGTGGCTGAGTTCGGTGAGAGCATTTTGGGCGAGGACGGAGAAATCGAACGCGGGCGGCTGGGCGAGATTGTGTTTGCCGACGCGGACGCGCTGGCGCGGCTGGAGGCAATCGTGCATCCGGCAGTCGGGCGCGCAATCGAGCGTATGATGTCGGCGGCGGATCAGCCCATGATGGTGCTGGAGGCCATAAAGTTGCTCGAGAGCGGACTGGGCGCGGATTGTGACGCAATCTGGGTGGTGACGGCAGAGGCGGAAGAGCGGCAGCGGCGACTAATTGCGCGCGACGGGTTGAGCGCGCAGGCGGCACGACAGCGCGTCGAAATGCAGGCGCCGCAGCAAGAGAAAATCAAGTGCGCGCATGTCATCATCGATAACAACGCCAGCCTGTGCCAGACGCACGTGCAAGTGCGGCGCGCATGGGGTAAAATAAAGTGACGATGACGAATGGAGGTAGAACCGCGATGTCAAATGTGATTGATTGGGCTAAAACGCATCCTCGTCTGAGTGCATGGGTGGTGCTGGCTGTGGGCATGGTCGCTATCATCAGCTACGAGGCGCGTGATGTCGGCTTGCTGTGGGGACAGTGGACCGCACTCATCATCGCCACCATCGCTGTGGCGGCGCTGTGTGTATGGATTATCAGTTGGGAAGAGGACGAAGAAGAAGCAGCAGCAATCGAAACAGAATAGCCCCTCAGCCCTCGTTCTGCAACTGTCCCTGACGCATGCGCCTGAAACTCTCGTAACGCAGCAGGTGAATCTCCCCGCGCTCCACAGCCGCCCGTACACCACAATCAGGCTCGTGCGTGTGTGAGCAATCGCTGAAGGCGCAATCCGCCACCAGTGGAGCAATTTCTACGAAGTAAGCGTCCAGTTCGTCAGGCTCCAAATCGAAAAAATCCAGTGCGCGCAATCCCGGCGTATCCGCCACCCAACCCCCGCCCTCAAGCGGGAGCAACTGTGGGAAGACGGTGGCGTGGCGGCCTTTGCTGCTGCTCTGACTGACAGCCTGCACCGCCAGCCCTAGCCCGGGTTGGATTGCGTTCAGCAAAGTCGATTTCCCCACTCCCGAGGGTCCTGCGAGCACGGAGAGTTTCCCGCGAAACCGTGCGCGCAAGCGCTGAACCCCATTCCCGTGGAGGGCCGAAGTGTATTCCACCCGGTAACCGATTTTCTCATAAAGGCCGAAAAGCGCCGCAGCGTCGGCCCGCCCGACAAGGTCGATTTTGTTGGCGCAAATCAAAGCCGGGATTTCGTTGGCGCATGCCGTCACCAGAAAGCGGTCTAACATGCGCAGGTTGGGGGCCG
>CAJWGI010000297.1 GCA_913031335.1 uncultured Anaerolineales bacterium
CGAATCCATCACAGAGGCCATGTCGCGCGTGCTCTTCGATGATTCGCTGCGCACCACGCTCGGGCAAAAGGGGTTACAGCGCGCAGACGAGTTCTCGTGGGAAAAGTGCTGCACCCAGACGTTGAAAGTTTACCGCCGTGTCCTCGGCCAAGTGGAGGCAGCGTGAAACTGCTTTTCCTCACGCCCGCGCCGCCTTTTCCTCCCAACCAAGGTATGGCTATACGCAATTGGGGGCTGATTTCCAGCCTTGCCGGACAGCACCATGTCTCGCTGCTCACTTTCGCGAATCGGACGGACGAGATTGCGCCGGAGTTGCGCGATTGCTGCGCCACAATCCTCCTCGCCAGCCCGTCAGCGCGCACGCCTGCACAGCGGCTGGCCACCCTTCTGGGCTCATCCCGCGCGGACCTCGCCGACCGCCTCGCGAGTGCGGATTTCAGCACCCGACTACGTGAATTACTCAAATCCGAGTCGTTTGACGCGGTGCACGTTGAGGGACTGGAACTAGCCCCATATCTGCAGCAGATTGCAGCGCAGCGCGGAGCAGCACCTACTCCACTTTTGGTCTACGACGCCCACAACGCGGAGACGGTCATTCAGCGCCGCGCCTTCCAGACCGACCGCCTGCAGCTACGCCGCTGGTTTGCCGCACTGTATTCTCGCCTGCAGTTTCCGCGGCTGGCTCGCCTAGAGCGCCACACCTGTGCGCTGGCCGACACGGTTCTCTGCGTGTCCGCGGAGGATCGTGCCGCGCTGCGCGAAGTGCTGCCCGGGCTGCACCCGGTGCTGCTTCCCAACGGCATCTTCCTCGATGATTATCCCACGACGGTGAAACCAGCAGCGCTGCCGACCCCGGCGCTGGTGTTCAGCGGAAAGATGGACTACCGCCCCAACGTGGACGCAGTGCTCTGGTTCGCACGAGAGATTCTGCCGCGAGTGCGCAAAACCCACGTAGAGACGACATTCGTGGTGGCTGGAAAGGCACCCGTGCCCCGAGTGCAGCGGCTGGCGCAGAATCTCGGGATCACCGTGACTGGGCCTGTGCCGGACGTTCGCCCGTACATTGCCGCTGCGACGGTCTATGTGACACCGCTGCGCATGGGCGGCGGCACCCGCTTTAAGATATTGGAGGCAATGGCGCTCCGGCGGCCAATCGTCAGCACTACAATTGGAGCGGAGGGGTTTCCGGTCACCGATGGGCGCGAATTGCTACTCGCTGATTCTGCCGAGGAGCAAGCCAGCGCGGTCTGCTCCCTGTTAGACGACGCTTCGTCTCGCGACCGCCTCGGTACGGCTGCACGCGCTTTTGTAGAGTCTCGGCACCAGTGGTCCGAAATCATGCCGCTGCTGCAGGAAGTTTACTGCCGCGCGGGCGGCTGACCGGTTTTAGGCGAGCAGCTGCACCAAGCTTTCGACCATGCGCCGCGCCAGCGGCGAGAGCAACTGCGGCGCAAGTCCCACCCAGAGCAGCAGCAACACCCCCAGCACTGCGAAACCAATGATGACCGGCTCTTCGGCCGGACCAGCGTAATAACCTTGCTCGTCTTCTGATTCTGGCCGCTCGAAAAGAATGTGCAGTACCCGGGCATAACCCAGCCACGCACTCGCGGCAGCGACAAGCAAGCCGATCGCAAAACCCACATGTGCGCTGGACAGCATGTTCAACAACGTCCATCTGCCCGGAAAACCGGCCATGAGCGGCAGTGCCGCCAGCGACAGGCCGCCAGCGAGCACGGCCGCAGTGGCGAAAGGATATTCCCGCGCGCGCCCGCGCAGATTCTCATAGTCATCCCCCAGCGCGCCCATAAGCACGCCCGCGCCCACTCCCCACACCACAAGCGCCAGCACGCGCACCGTTATCGCCATTGCGGCAACCGCCGCCCCATCGGGCGTGCCCAACCCGAGCGCCACCAGAGTGGCACCCCAGTCAATCAGCGCCGAGTATCCCATCAATCCGCCAAGGCTGCGCTGTGAAAATGCGAAGGCAGCGCCGACCGCCGCCATCGCCATCCCGCCCAAACGCAGCGCCAAAAAAAACTGTGCATTCGTGCGCAGCCAGTCGAATTGCGCCAGCGTGTCCATCAGGAAGAAGGCCACCACCGCCTGCACCACAGCAAGCACAAACGCTGCCGCCAGCGGGGGCGCGTCACGGGCGACCATCACCACCCACGAATGGAACGGCGCGACCGCCAGCACGATCAGAAATCCGACGCCAAGCATCCATGTGGCCCGCAAGAGCGGCAGTGCGTCATCCGGGCTGACCTGATGCACCTCCAGCTGCCAACCGGCCAACAGAATGAACGGCACTCCCAAGCTGACAAACACCAAGTAGCGCAGCGCGCCACCGGTGCGCGCATACTCACGATCTGCAAGCATAAACGCGGCCACAGCCGCTATCAACTCGAGGAAAAGCGCGGCATACACAAAAGGCTGCACGAACACGGTCGCCTCCAGCAACGGAAGCATCCCCAGACCCACCGGCAAAAAAAGGG
>CAJWGI010000298.1 GCA_913031335.1 uncultured Anaerolineales bacterium
TCGGGCAATTCGATTGATTGTGGGACACCTCGCGGATGCGGTCGTCGAGGGGCGGCAATTGCGCAAGGACGAGGAGCCAGAGGACGGCCAACGCGCGGAAAGCATGGTCGCGGAAATGGTGACAGAGGCGGACGAGGACCTACTCGGCGCGGCTACTCTCGCAAAACTGAGCAGCGGCGAATTGGAATTTGAAGATGCCATCGCTGAATCGGCGGCAGATGCACCTGCGGTTGCGGAGCCTGTGCCGGATGCTGCCGAGGCCGAAGCTGGCGTCGAGGAGGGCGAGCCGGAGCTCTTGGAGACTGAGAGCGATGCCGCCGAGACAGAAGCGGCTGTCGGCCCGCAACTCGAGGAATGAGATGGCGGTATCTGTCGAACAGGTAAAGGAGCTGCGCAAGGCCACCGCTGCTCCGGTGCTGGACTGCAAGAAGGCGCTGCAGCACAGCGATGGGGACTTCGATCTGGCCGTTGACTGGCTGCGCCAGAAAGGGCTTTCCACAGCGGTGAAAAAAGCAGGGCGCATGGCCAATGAGGGCGTGATTGATGCGTACATTCATCACGGCAACCGCGTCGGCGTCGTCGCCGAGGTTAATTGCGAGACCGATTTCGTGGCGCGCTCGGAGGACTTCCGTGTTCTGGTGCATGACATTCTTCTGCACATTGCCATGGCCAATCCGCTGTGCGTGGATGTGGGTGACATCCCCGCGGGCGCGCTGGAAAGGGAGCAGGAACTTTTCCGTGAGAAAGCGATGCAGGAGGGAAAGCCAGAACACATTGCCGAGAAGATTGTGGCCGGGCGGCTGGAGAAGTATTATCAACAGGTCTGCCTGCTGCACCAATCTTTCATAAAGGATGAAGAGTTGAGCATTCAGGATCTAGTCAATCGCGCAATTGCGAAACTGGGTGAGAACATAATCGTGCACCGTTTCGCCCGCTTCGAACTGGGGAAATGAGATTCACCGGCCTCGGCTCTTGCCCACGCAGACATGGCTGAAGAATTCAAATACCAGCGCGTGCTGCTGAAGCTGGGCGGCGAGGCGCTCGCTCCGCCCTCCGGGGTCGGAATTGACCCGGGTCGAGCGGAAAAGGTCGCCAAAATTATTAAGGCGGTCGCCGCGGCGGGCGTGCAGATAGCCATCGTCATCGGCGCCGGAAACCTCTGGCGCGGGCGCACTGGAATCGAGCGCGGCATGGAGCGCACCACGGCTGACCATATGGGTATGCTCGGCACGGTGATGAACGGGATTGCGCTTCAGGATGCGCTGGAGCGCGACGGGGTGGCCACCCGCATGCAGACAGCGATTGAAATGAAAGCTGTCGCGGAGCCGTACATCCGCCGCCGCGCCGTGCGCCATCTGGAAAAAGGGCGCGTGGTTATCCTCGGGGCCGGCACCGGCAACACTCATTTCACTACCGACACGGCGGGCGCGTTGCGCGCGATGGAGATCGATGCCAACATTCTCATTAAGGCCACAAAAGTGGATGGGGTGTACGACTCCGACCCGGCTACCACGGCCGAGGCCAAGAAGTTCGACACGCTCACCTACATTGACGCGATTAACCGGCGCCTGAAAGTGATGGATAGCACCGCCCTTTCGTTGTGCATGGATAACGATATGCCGATTGTGGTGTTGGATCTCTGGGGCGAAAACAGCCTGCTGAAGGCCGTGAAGGGTGAGCTGGTGGGTACCCTGGTCAGTCAATAAACCCGGCGGCTGCTCTCTTGCCAAACATCGGCGGGCGGGTGTATCCTGTGAGCGGCACAATGAATCCGACCGGTGAAGGGTCGCTGTGTGTCGCTGGTGGAGCCCTGCACATGATTGACAATGGTTAAGGAAGCGCTGCAAGATGCGTCCGAGCGAATGCAAGCCTCGGTGCGTGTGCTCGAGGACGAACTGGCCATAATCCGGACTGGCCGGGCTTCGCCGGTGCTGGTGGAGAAGTTGATGGTCAATTATTACGAACAGCCGACGCCGCTGAATCAACTGGCCACCATCAGTGTGCCGGAGCCGCGCCTGCTTGCCATCCGGCCTTTCGACGCCAGTTCGCTGGCGGAGATTGAGCGCAGCATTCTGGCGTCAGACCTGGGATTGACCCCTAACAATGACGGCAAAATCATCCGGCTGAGCATTCCATCGTTGACGGAAGAGCGGCGGCGGGAGTTGACGCGCGTGGTCGGGAAGCGGGTGGAGAAAGCGCGCGTGGCAGTGCGCAATGTGCGCCGCGACACGCAAAACGATTTGCGTGAGTTTGAGCGCGAGAAGATAATATCGGAGGATGACTTGGAGCGCGGCCAGAAGGAATTGCAGCGACTTACGGATGATTCTGTGGAAGCGACAAACGCGCTCGGAGAACGCAAGCAAGATGAAATAATGCAGGTATAATATAATAGGTCTATTAATCGTAAGCGCCGCAGGCAGAATGGGACAGGCGCATCCCGCCACCGCGAAAAAAACGTTCAAACTGCAGCAACACCG
>CAJWGI010000299.1 GCA_913031335.1 uncultured Anaerolineales bacterium
CGCGTACTCCGCCGAGGCGGAGAGGAAAATATCCTGCACCACAAGAAAATCCAGCTTCTGCAGCGCGGCAGTGGCGTGGGCGGCGTTTGCCTCGGAGAGGGCCGGGTTTTCACCCACCACATAGAGCGCCTTGATCTTGCCTTCGTCAATGGCGTCGATGATTTCGGTATGGGTCAAACCCACGCGGTCATCCAGTTCGCAATTCCAGGCGGCTTCAAATTTCTGGCGCACCTGCGGGTTATCCACGCGCTGGTAGCCAGGATAGACATTGGGCAGTCCGCCCATATCGCATGCACCTTGCACGTTGTTCTGTCCGCGCAGTGGGTTGACGCCGGTGGAGGGTTTGCCCACGTTGCCGGTGAGCAGCGCCAGATTGCTGATCGCCTTCACGTTATCTGTACCGTGCGTGTGCTGCGTGATTCCCATCGCGTAGAAAATTCCGCCCGGCTTGTTGGTCGCATACAGGCGCGCTACCGCGGCGATTTCTTGCCAGGGCACGCCGGTCACCTCGGCCACAAATTCCGGCGTATATTGGGCCAGCGATTGCGCAAGCGCCTCGAAATCTTCACAATACTCGCGGATAAAGGCTTCGTCACAAAGCGCTTCATCTACGATCACGCGCGCCATGCCCATCAGCAGCGCGGTATCGCTGCCCGGGCGCAGCTGCAAGAAAGTATGCGCGCTCCGGCATAGGCCGATTTCTTTCGGGTTGGCGACGACCAGTGTGGCCCCATTTTGCGCCGCGCGCCGGATGCGGTGCGCAATCACCGGATGCGCGGCGGTGATGTTGGCGCCAATGGCGAAGATAGTCTTCATACCGTCGATTTCGGCGATGGAGTTTGTCATCGCGCCACTGCCAAATGTGGTGACCAGACCGGCCACCGTGGGGGAGTGTCAGAGCCGCGCGCAGTGGTCGATGGTGTTCGTTCGCATCACTGCGCGCGTGAATTTTTGGAGCAGGTAATTTTCTTCGTTGGTGCATTTGGCCGAAGTAAACGCGGCGAACTGTTCGCCCTTATTAGCGGTGAAATTTTTCGCGATCAGGTCGAGGGCCTCATCCCAACTGGCTTTGTCAAAGCGCCCATTGTTCTTGATCAATGGCGTGGCGAGACGCTCGGGATGATTGATGAAGCGGTAGCCATAACGCCCCTTAACGCATAGGCTGCCCTGATTGGATGGGCGCTGCCGGTCGCCGCGCGCGCTGACCACTCGATTGCCCTTGACGCCCAGATAGATGCCGCAGCCCACCCCGCAATATACGCAGGTCGTCTGCACTTCGCGGGCCGGAAGCTCCGCCTGCTTGGGGGCTAGCGCGCTCACGGGGCAGCGCACCACGCATTCGCCGCAGGATTCGCACACCGAATCGATAAAAGGCTTGTTGCCAAAAGTGCCGATCACAGTTCGATAGCCTCGATTGACAAAATCCAGCACGCCCAGACCGACGATTTCATCGCAGGTGCGCACGCAGATGCCGCAGACGATGCACTTGTTGGGGTCATATTCAAAGAAGGGGTTGGAGCGGTCAACCGGCAGCAACTCGCTCGGGCCGCGCATCCGCTCCAGACGCTCGCGCGAGATGCCGACATGCGCGGCGGCTTTGAGTAAATCGCAATCGGTGTTGAGCGGGCAGGCCAGACAATCGGTGTAGTGGTCGGCGATCAGCAGTTCGAGCGTGGTACGGCGTGCGTGGTCAACCGCCGGGCTGCTAGTGCGTACCTTCATGCCCGCAGCGACCGGCGTCTGACAAGACATCGCCATGCGTCCGCCGTCGATTTCGACCCCGCAGGTGCGGCACGCGCCGGCTGGTTTCAGGTCGGGGTGGTGGCACAAATGAGGGATACTGATGTCATTGGCCAGGGCGGCTTCCAGTACGCTGCTTCCGGCGACCACCTCCACCTTTTGATCGTCAATCGTTAGTTCGAGTTTTCCTGTCATGCGACTGTCGCCTCTGGTAAGGGTAAAGAAGTTTGGGGAGAATATCTGCGCACAGCGTCGATTTTCGACGGGCAGACTTGATAGCATACATCGCAGCGCGTGCATAAATCCTGATCGATTATATGCACTTGCTTCAGCGCGCCTGTTATCGCCTTGGATGAGCAGTTTTTCAGGCACAGCAGGCAGCCGACACACAGGTCTGGCGAAATAAAGTACGAGACGAAATCCTTACACGTACCCGCCGGGCAGCGCTGCTCATAAATGTGGGCTTCGTATTCTTCGCGGAAATAGCGGATGGTGGTGAGCACCGGATTGGGCGCTGTTTGTCCCAGCCCGCAGAGCGAGCCGGTTTTGACGCCTTCTGCCATCTCTTCCAGCAGTTCGATATCTCCGGGTTGGCCGCGCCCCTGGGTGATGTCTTCCAAAACCCCGCGCATTTGGCGGGTGCCCAAGCTGCAGGGCGCGCATTTCCCGCAGGATTCTTTTTCAGCGAAGTCTAGGAAGAAGCGCGCAAAGTCGACCATGCAAGTGTCTTCG
>CAJWGI010000300.1 GCA_913031335.1 uncultured Anaerolineales bacterium
CACGGGGGTCCCGGGTCCGCGCCGGCGCTCTGCGGTCCAACGCACAGCGCGCCGCCGGGGTCAACATGCGCGATGGATCCGCCCCCCGCGCCGACAGTGTGAATATCGAGAACCGGGATGCGAATCGGCAGGCCGCCGACTTTAGTGTCATTCGTCACGCGGATATCGCCCTGCGAGAGCGACACATCGGTTGAAGTGCCGCCCATGTCGAAGGTGACCACCTGCCGGAATCCGGCTTCGCGTGCCACGTAGGTTGCCCCGACCACACCACCGGCCGGGCCAGAGAGAATGGAACGCACGGCCTCGGCGCGCGCGCGGCTGGCGCCAATGCTGCCGCCGTTGGACTGCATGATGCGGAAACTGGCAGCTTTGGCGCTCAACTTGCTTTCCAAGCGGCCAATGTACCCGCTGAGAACGGGCGTCACGTACGCGTTGACGGCAGTGGTGCTGGCGCGTTCGTACTCGCGAAACTCCGGTAGAATCTCGCTGGAGATGGAGACAAGGAAGCCCGCCGCGCGCAGCGCCGTGGCGATGCGCTGCTCGTGATCGGGATACAAAAACGAAAACAGCATGCAAACGGCGACCGCCTGTATGTGCTTCGCTTTCAGCGCCGCAATCAGCGCGGGAATCTCGTCTTCGGCGAGCGGCTGCAACACCTGCCCGCTGCAATCGACGCGCTCGGTGATTTCATAGCAGCGCTCCGAGGGGATCAGCGGCGCTGGACGGCCGCTGAACAAATCGTATATTCCCGCGCGGTCCTGGCGCGCGATGGCGAGCAGGTCGCCGAAGCCACGCGTGGTGACCAGCGCGGTGCGCGCGCCTTTGCGCTCCAACAGCGCATTGGTGGCCACGGTGGAGCCATGCACGATAGTGGCTATCGGGTAACCTGCCTGAGACAAACCCTGCAGCACAGCACCCTCCGGCGCGTGCGGGGTGGAAAGAAACTTGTAGCTGTGCAACTCACTGCTGGTTTCATCGTAGAGGACGAAGTCGGTGAACGTTCCGCCGATGTCGACGCCAAGGCGCAATGCACGCTCATCCATAGTCCATACTATAGCCCACGCAGCCTGCGTTTGACAATGTCTTCGTGCGAATGGGATAATGCTTTGCGCGCATGATGGACAGGAACGCTTTCTACATACTCTCCCTCGGCTGCGCCAAAAACACAGTTGACAGCGAGAGCATGGCACAGCTTCTGCACGAAGCGGGCTACATCAGGACAGAGAACCCTGAGCAAGCCGAGGCCCTGATAGTGAACACCTGTGGTTTCATCGGCCCAGCGCGCGATGAATCGCTGCAGGCGCTGCGCGAACTGGCAACCGACAAGCGAGCCGGCCAACA
This sequence comes from uncultured Anaerolineales bacterium, assembly GCA_913031335.1. Classification (GTDB taxonomy): domain Bacteria; phylum Chloroflexota; class Anaerolineae; order Anaerolineales; family UBA11657; genus CAJWGI01. The sequence goes on from CAJWGI010000300.1 coordinate 1,342, forward strand.
ACTTATCGCGACCGGGTGCCTTTCACAGCGCTTTGGCGCACGACTCATCCAGGATGTACCGGGCATTGACGGCATCCTTGGCACACGGCGCTGGATGGACATTGTCCAATTGGCACGCCGACTGCGCCGCAGAAAAAACGCCAGGCCGATTTACCATTTGCCCGAATCACGAACGGTGGGCGGCGACGAACACGGCGCGCCGCGTGTGGCCATGCAAGGCGGAAGCGCCTATCTGAAGATCGCTGACGGTTGTCGCCGCCCATGCGCCTTCTGCGCCATCCCGCTCATCAAAGGCGCGCACGTCAGCCGGCTGCCCGAATCAATAATCGCTGACACACGGCGCCTGCAGGCCATGGGAGTGAATGAATTGGTGCTCATCTCTCAGGACACCACTGACTATGGAAATGATTTGGGGATGAAGAATGGCCTGGCGCAGCTGCTTGCTAAGCTGGTGGTGGCTGTGCCCGACATTCCATGGATTCGCATCATGTATGCGTATCCCGGTTACGTCAGCGATGAACTTATCGAGACCATGGCACGACATGCGCAAATATTGCCCTATCTCGATATGCCCTTACAGCACGGTCACCGCGAGACGCTGCGGCGCATGAAACGCCCGGCCAATCTAGACTGGGTACGCGGCGCAATTCGGAAAATGCGCGCCGCAATGCCCGCGCTCGCCATCCGCTCGACCTTCATTGTGGGCTATCCGGGTGAGACAGAGGCGGAATTCCAGACCCTGTTGGACTTCGTTGGCGCACTAAAGTTTGACCGCGTGGGCGCTTTCGCATTTTCCTTCGAGCCCGGCACGGCCAGCGAGCCGTTGGGCGATCCGATTCCGCAGCCGGTCAAGGCTGAACGCCTGCGCAGACTGATGGAGTTGCAGGAGCGCATATCGCTGCAAAAGAATCAGGAGTTCGTCGGCCAGACGCACGACGTGCTCATTGAGGGCATCGGGGATGATTTGAGCGTGGGCCGCAGCTACCGCGACGCGCCGGAGATTGACGGGGTGGTGATTGTGGAGAGCGAACTGGCAGTGGGTGAAATAGCGCCGGCGCGCATCACCGGAGCGCTGGCGCACGACCTGACCGGCAGCAAGCTCTAATCCGGCAGCACGTGGTGCGCC
>CAJWGI010000301.1 GCA_913031335.1 uncultured Anaerolineales bacterium
TCATCCAAAAAGATCGGGCGGATTGGCACCGAACGATATCCGCTCAGATCCAGCACTTTGCGCGCCAGCCCGTAGCGCGATGTCTGGCCGGCGCTGACTAGATGATAGGTTCCATGCGGCGCGATTTCAACCAGTTCCAGAATCGCGCGCGCTAGATCAGGAGCATAAGTCGGCACTCCAAGCTCATCGGTGACAATAGCGAGCGGCTCACCGCTTTCCGCAAGCTGCCGAATGATGTGAACGAAGTTCACGCCGCCCGCCGCGTACATCCACGAGGTGCGCACGATGAAGTGCCGTTCAAGCAGCTCACGAGTGAGCTGCTCTGCGGCCAGTTTTGACTGGCCATAAGGGTTGATTGGTGCGGGTTCGTCCGTCTCTATGTATGGCACAGCGCTGCGGCCGTCAAAAACCTCGTTGCTGCTCAACAAGACCATGGCAACGCCATGCTCGGCACAAGCCACCGCCACATTGCGCGTGCCGGTGACATTCACCAGTTGGGCCTTCTCAGGGTCGCGCGCGCAACCATCCACATCGGTGAAAGCAGCACAGTGGATGACCACATCCGGCCCGGCCACGCCAATGGCGCTGCGCACCTGCTCCACGCGCGTGATGTCCAATTCAGGCATGTCACTGCCCGAGGCCGCGTTTGCCGGCAGCATGCCCATGATGGTCGCGCCCAACTGCCCACGGATGCCAGTGATGAAGAACCGCATTCGACTCAGCCGTCATTCCGGCACGGCCAGCATGGCCGCGCCGTGCTGATTATAACCCGCCGAAGTAATAATTGAGCAGCGCGATGCTGCGCTCAAGTGCGCTCTGCCTGAATATATGGAGGGCTCGCGGCTGCATGCGGGAGAGAATCTGCGCCTGCATGGCACCGTCAGAACTCAGCAAGGCCTCGAATTCCTCGGGTTCGCGCCCCATACGTGCAGCGAAGACCTCCACGGTGCGGGCAGCCGCGCCGGGCGCGCACTGTTCCGCCAGAAAATCACGCCAACAGTGTAGGTCTTCGCTTTGCACGAACGGTAGCCAGCGCCCCGGACAGGTCGCCAGCAGTGTATCCTGAATATCAATCGGCAGCCGCGCATAATCGCGCCGGTCCAGATGCGCGCGCAGCACGTTGTGAAAAAACAGGCGCTCCGGCAAATCGCTCCAGCGCGCCTTGCGGCCAAAAACCGGGTAGAAAACCTCCCATATCCATGCCTGATCGAGCAGCAGATGTGCGCAATAACCGGCTATGAACGCGGCCTGCTGCGCGGGCAGCGCCGTGGCGTGCGCCAGTTCCGGGTATTTGCCGAACATCACTTGCTGCGCCGGGCTGCGGTCTGCCTCGGGGATGGAGAAGAAATGCGTTTGCTCGCGCGTCTGCCCGGATACTGTCTGCACGTCTGGCGCGGTGTTCCCCAAAAGGAAAGCCGGGCGCTCGGCGAGCAGCAAATCGCGCGCATTAGCGTTCAAGCTTTCGTCGCACAGCATTTCTTGCGACAGAACCAGATGGTAGAAAGGTGTGGGCATCGATAATGCTACGAAACGGGGCGATTACGCGCGTCAGCCAGCTGCACCGGTCGCGCTCCCTGCACACCGGGCTGATGGGTTAGAATAGCGCTACTGTAGAGAGGAAAAACGCGCTGCTACCTGCGGGCAGTATAGCACAATGCACGCAACTGACTCACCCCGTGAGGCCCACGAGGTCGTAAGCAAAACCGCTATGCGGCTTACGCTGCTGGCACTCGCAACCGGCTTCTGGCTGGCAGCCTGCGGGCAGATGAGCAGCCCCGGCGACCAGGGATTCAAGGTACCGCAGAGCCCGCTGCTCGGCGCAGTGGAACGCAAGTCCGGGCTGATTGCATTCATCAGCAGCGATGGCAATATCTACACCATGAATCAGGCCGGGCAAGACCTGACCCAGATCACCACCGACGCCACCTTCGGGGAGGGCGCGCTGCGCTATTACGGCCACGTCACCTGGGCGCCTGACGGCCGCCAGATTGCCTACGTCAGTTACAGCGGATCGAACCCGCAGGATGTGGAGGCACACCTTTACGTCAGCCGGAGCGACGGCGCCGATGCGCGGGAGGTCTTCGCAAGCGACCGCATGATCCCGGTGTTTCTCTACTGGGCGCCAGACAGCGGCGCGTTATCCTTTCTGGCGACCCAGACAGACGGCAATAGCGGCATTCTGCGGCTCTCTAAGCTGGATGGCGCGGAATCGCAGGTAGTCGATTCCGGCCAGCCGCTGTTCTGGGCCTGGGCACCCTCGGGCAAACGCATGCTAATCCACAGCAACGGCGCCCGCCGCGATTCTAGACTGGCATATCTCTGGCTGGGAGATTCAATCATCGAAGAGGCGCTGCCCGTGCGTGCGGCCCCTTTTCAGGCGCCGGCTTTCTCGGCGGACGGAAACCAGATGTTGTACGCGGAGATTACAGACGAGGGCGAGAGCGCCCTGATGATGCTTGACC
>CAJWGI010000302.1 GCA_913031335.1 uncultured Anaerolineales bacterium
GCGGCGGCCCCGCTTCCCAATCGAGAGTCGCCCCCAACGCTTCGGCGATCAGGGTTTGGTCTGCATAGCAGGCCAGCGCGTCGCAGTGCAGCGGTCCTTGCAGTTGGCGCAATCCGTTAGCGATTTTTGTCGGGTTGGAAAAGAACTGTCTCGGTGAAAGCCCGGCGACTCTGGCGGCCGCCGAAAAAACCAAGGGCATGAAAACCGGTTGGGGCGGGGCTTTGCCGTCCCGCGCAAGGGCTCTGACTGTATCTTGCACGCAGCCTCCTGGATGTGTCCAAGTAGGGACGCAGAGTGCTGTCGCAGATGCTGCGAAGGTCAGTGCGTGCGTCCCTACGACATTCTACATCCGCATGATAGGCTGCACAGCTTCGCCGCTGGGCCAGGCGCCGAACCAGGCCAGAATCTCATCCGGGGGTTTGAGCTGTTCCCATTCGGCCATGAATTCAGCATAGGGCTTGCCGCGCTGCCGACGGTTCTCGCGTTCTGATTCGCGCGCCTGCTGCGTCCTGGCAAGATCAACACCGTCGCCATTTTCCGAGAGGGCAACCTTGTAGACCTGTTCGGCGACCCAGGATGAGATCTTGTTGGCCTTGATATCGCCCAGCACGGATTGCGGATCGCGCTCGATGGAGTCGCCATAACCGGCCCCGCCGGTGGCGAAACTGAAGGTCATCACATCGCCATTGGCGACCGGGCGGGCGGCCCGTCCCATGAATTCCGAAGCCCAGTTGCCATCAATGGAGCGATTCTGCACGATGTCGTGCAGGTCCAGAGTTAGTGGATCCCCGCTCTGCATTTTCTCCAACACGTTTGCCTGAGAGATGCTCAAGCCAGGTACGGTGCAGGGCGCATAGCCACCGAAGAGCGGCTGCGGCGTTTGCACTTTGCTGTTGTCGGCAATCGAGGCGAAGAAGAGCACGGGTGGTTCATGATAGCCCACCCAGAGCTGCGTGGTGCCCACGCCGCCGCGACGCAGCCCGTGCCCGCAACTATCCTGCCAGTGTTGCGAAAACGGGATAAAGAGCGGAAACTCGTTTTCCATGGATTCGACATCGGGCGCGCGGCCATACACACACCAGGGGAAACCGAAGGCATCGATACCATCTTCCGTGGCGCGTCCGCCTTGGCCCTCCGTATTGATGGAATAGGCCAGCATGTCCGCGAAGGGCAAACCCCACTGCGAAAGCCCAGCGATGATCAGCGCGTTGCCCCCATTGCCGTGGGAAGCAGTGACCTGACGCCAGTCTCCGGTGGGGAAGATGGCTTTGGCAAAACAGTTGTGCACTGCGCTCATCGCACCGGTGGCGATCATCACCGCGTTGCTGGTGGCCGCCTTTGCATCCGGGTTCAGGCAAATGCCGGGCGGGAAGTTGAAATCGATAGGCGCGAAGGTGGCGCTGCTGATGGGCAGGTCGTGAAAGATGTACTCGTAGATGTAGTTGGAAACGTGACCTACGGCCGACTGGGCATGCGTGTTATAGGATGAGAGATTCTCCGGCGAGGTGCCGCTGAAATCGAAAGTCAGGTGGTCGCCTTTTTTGGTGATTGCCAGCGAGCAGGAACGCACCAACCCCTGATTCACGCCCACCGCGTCGCTGAAGTGCACGCTGCGGTAAGTGCCATCAGGCCATCCTGCGATACGGCTGCGCGCGCCCTGTTCGGCGGTCTCCATCATTTTGCGTAGCAGGCCAACCACAAAATCAGCACCTTTCCGATCACACATCTCGACCACGCGCTTGCGCGCCCGCTCACAGCCGGTTACGCGCGCTTTCAGGTCAATGATGAACACCTGCGGCGCGCGGATTCCGTAGACAGCGACTAGTTCCAGAATATCCTCACGCAAAACGCCGTTTTCACCAATTTTCATCGGTGGCATGTTCAGGCCTTCTTCAAAGCGTGAGGTGGCGCTAACCGGCATTCCACCCGGCTCGATAGCGCCGGTCTCGGTAGTGTGTACGGCCGCGCCAGCCCACCCTAGCAGCTTTCCATCATAGAAGATGGGCACGATAGCTACCTGGTCGGGATTGTGGATGCCACCATAGAGCGCATCGTTGGTGTACCAGATGTCGCCGTCCTTGATTCCGGGGTTCTCGCTATAGTGATTGATTATGTACTTGATCAGAATCGGCTGGATGATGGCATGCAGGTACGTGCCGCAGGAGGCGTTTGCCAGGTCTCCAGCAGCAGTGAAAAGCGCCACCATCGAATCGCCAGCGATGCCAATGGAACTGCGCGAGGAGCGCATGAAGACTTCCATGGCCTCGTCGAGCAGGTCGTTGGTGCGCTGCACGCCGACTTCATAATCGCCGGCGCCGACCATTGCGGCACATTCTTGTTCATGGATGCTGGCCTCCTCCGGCTTCAGCCAGCTAAGTTTTTCTTCTAGGGTTGGAATTGGCATGAGTTTTTCTCCTTTACTCCAACACACCCAGCTCGTGCTGGTTAA
>CAJWGI010000303.1 GCA_913031335.1 uncultured Anaerolineales bacterium
CTTCGGGCTTTATTGCCCTTACCGCGCACCATCAACGAACCCATTCTACTACCATTCGGCGCGGTCACATCGCCAATCTGCAGCCCCGTTACTTCCGCTATCCGTGGCCCATACGATAGACACCAGAACAGCGCCACGCCACGCGGTAATTTGGCCGTGTTCGGCAGCAGCCGCGTTTCATCCAATTTCAGGAACACTGGCGCTTCATTGCTGACTGATTTAGGCAGTTTCAGCGATACTGCGGGGTTCTACTCGATCCGACGCCCATTTCGATTTTGTGGCCGCTAGTTAGCGTTTCTGCGATGAACCTGTCAGGTGCTGCAGCGATTGCCTGTAGGCCAGCAGGTCGGCAGAGGTGACATCTTCCATATCATGCACACCGCGGCTTTCTGCCATCCATTCGGCAAAACTATGCAGCTGGGACTTGTAACAAATCGCATGTCTCGGTTCGACCTGTTATAGAATAAGGATGTATGCACCGGCGGGAATTGACCAAGCAATGAACCTGAAGCAACAGTCTGCGTTGCACGCCACCCAGTACGTGCGTTCCGGTGCCACAATCGGTCTGGGCAGCGGCTCCACCATGTCGTTTTTTATCCGGGCACTGGGGCAACGGCTGCAGTCGGGCAAGTTGCGCAGAGTGCTGGCAGTGCCCACATCTGAGGAGACCTCTCGACAAGCGCGCACTGCAGGGATCCCGTTAACCACGTTGGACGACCATCCTCATCTTGATGTGGCCATAGATGGCGCGGACGAAGTGGATGCAGACCTTAACCTGATTAAGGGCTTGGGTCGGGCGCTGCTTCGTGAGAAGGTGGTGGCCACGCACGCGCAGAGTTTCATCATAATCGTGGATGTGAGCAAACTGGTGCCGCGCCTGGGTACGCGCGGGCCGTTGCCGCTAGAGCTGCAGCCTTTTGCCGCCGGCGCTCAGATCCGCTGGCTCGAGACTATGGGCTGTCGGGCGGAGCTTTGGCGAGACGAGGATGGTGTGCCGATCTTGACCGACAATGGAAACCAGCTGGCGCGCTGCTGGTTCGAAAGAGGCATAACCGAGCCGGAGAGCCTGGCGCGCGATTTAGAATCTCGGCCCGGAATTGTGGAGCACGGGCTCTTTCTGGATATGGCCACTAGGGTGATTGTCGCCGACGAAGGCGGAGTGCGGGAGCTGGAACGAGGCCGGTGAGCGCCGTGCGGGCATGAGTCTGCGGTCGCCGCTGACGGTGGCATTGGTGTGGTGCGGTTGGCCAACGGTGCTCGCCGGCGTGCTCGTGCTGACGGCATGTGCGCCGCCAGCTACGCCTACGCAGGTTGTCCCTCCCCCGACAACCATTCTGAAAACAGGAAAGGCGCAGATCATACTTGCTCCCTCCGCAGCGGCGCCGCGATTGGTGGTCGCCGGAGCGGAGGGCGAATTGCTGGCGGCGCGAGCGGGCATAGTTCGTCCAGAAGACTCTCCCGCCGAGTACGCCATGTTTTGGGATTACAGCGCTGCGGCCGGTGCGCTGGCATTCGCCAGCGCACCCTGGCGGCGTTCGGCTTCGGGGAACCTTTCCGTGAGCGATTTTTGGGTGTATGACTATAGTGAGGGTGGGTCAACGCGTTGGTTCGCCTCGAATGTGGGGCGCGTGCTCTGGGCTCCGGATGCGGATGACGGCACTCGGCGCGTGGCGCTGGCGCTTTTCGACCGGGCGCGGGGGGATTTCTCCCTCGCCATCGCGACTGCGCCCGGCGAAGCGCGGGTGGTGGCTGAAGCCGCTTCTTATGCCTTTTCGTGGGCGCCAGATGGCAGCCAACTGGCATACGTGCGCCGGGCTCCTCCAACGGGTTTATATGTGGTTGATGCGGATGGAGGGCCGGCACTCAAGCTGAGCGATTTCGCGTATCAGGACGGCGGCTGGCTGTTCGACAAACCACTGTGGATGCCGGAGCACGGTGTGTTAATAGTGGCTGAGAATTACGATCGCCCGCTGCGCGCCGTGCTGCTAGATGGTTCCGCGGAGTTCATTCCGACGGCGCCGGATGGCGGCAGGGTTTCCGGACCGCGGCCGGATGTCATGTTGTGGGCGCGCGGGCGCCGGCAACTGGTACTCTCCGGGGAATCCGGTTTTGCCCCGGAGACATGGGTACATACCTTTTCTGTAGATTTGCGCACGGTGGAGCACAGCTTGATGCTGGCGGAGGCCACTTTGAAAGAGTGGTGGCAGCCGGGGGAGAGTGTGCTGCTGTTGGGGGACGTGGGCGCGGAGGTGCACGCGCTGCCGGCGCCGTGATCCCTGTCGCGGTCTGCGTTCACCCCGGAGGGTAAATGGAAACAACCGATTCGATAAACCGGGCTGATTTTGAGAGAGTTGATATGCGCGTGGGCAGAATCGTGGCGGTGGAACCTTTTCCGGAAGCTCGAAAACCAGCCTATCGTCTGAAGGTCGATTTTGGCCCGCT
>CAJWGI010000304.1 GCA_913031335.1 uncultured Anaerolineales bacterium
ATCGGTCACGCACAGAAAGACTTACCTTCGCCTTGTATTCACCATAGGGCACCAGTTCATCCTCGTACAATCCCAGTTCGGCAGCGATTTCTCGCACTGGCACCGGCTGCACGGACTGGGCGATTTTAATGTCGCTGGGCACGGGCGAAAGCAATTGAGTCAGTTTCTTCGGCATTTTGGACTCCCTTTGTTGGTTTACCTTTTATGCAGAGTTGTACTCTTCAGTCGCAGGCGCAGCGCCAATCATGCCAGCACGATTGCAAGCGTGCCGCTGCCCCGCGCCAAGTACAGTACGTCACATTTCATTATTGAGCAATGTCACAATTTCGCAACGATAATCAATAGCACCCTTATAAGCGGCCAATCTCGATGACTGAGCGACCGTCGGCTGGCGGCGTTCAAGTCGCGACATTATGCCACAAACACGCGAAACTGTCACCCCAGCGGCAAGCCACACGGGCAGGTCCGGTCATCATTATTCTAGGCCATAGCGCGCAGACAAGTGTCATTAGTCACCTACTCCGTCCTTGACCACGCACTGGGGAAAAACGCAGCTATGCGATATACTTTGCTGACGCGGCGCAAAACCAGCAATATCCAGCCGAATCATGCAGGAGACCGATCAATGCCAGCTATTCTCACCACGATTCTATCTGCCCACGAGGGCACACGGGAAGCAATCATTCCGATTTTGCAGCAAGTACAGGAAGAATTAGGCTACCTTCCTGAAGATGCGATGCTACAAGTCGCTCGCCACACCCATGTGCCCGCAAGCCGGGTCTACGGAGTAGCGACCTTTTACGCCCAATTTCGTTTTACGCCTTTGGGCAAAACGCATGTGATGGTCTGCCGGGGAACCGCATGCCATGTGAACGGCGCCCGAATGATTTTAGAACAGACGGAGGAACATCTCGGCATCCAGGAGGGAGAAACCACGCCCGACCTGAACTATTCGCTGGAAACCGTGGCATGTATCGGGGCGTGCAGCCTGGCCCCCTGCGCCATGATCAACAGTGAGGTGGAAGCCAAACTAACAACACAAAAAGTAAAAGCTATTTTCGGGAGAGACGGGTGAATATGGCGTTAGACTTCGCCGCGGTCAGACATCAAGCCCGGCAGCAATGGAACACTCTGCACAACGGTCAACGGCCGTTAATCCTGGTGGGGACGGCCACATGCGGCCGCTCGGCCGGCTCGCTGGAAGTCCTGAAGGTACTGGAGACGGAAATTCAAGAACATGACCTGGAATGCAACATCATTGAGGTGGGTTGCATTGGCCTGTGTCATGCCGAGCCGGTGGTGTGCATTACCAAACCATCTCAACCGGGAATCTGCTACGGGAACATCGACTCCAAAAAGATAAAAAGACTGGTCAAGAGCTATCTAGCTGGAGATGATCCTCTGCCCAAACTAGGCCTGGGCACTTTCGAGAAAGGCCGCATTGAAGGGATACCGCAACTGTGGCAAACGCCAGTGCTAAAGCCACAACTCCGGCGCGTGCTACGCAACTGCGGCTTCATTGACCCGACCAACATCGGGCACTATCTGGCTAACAATGGCTACGCCGGGCTTGTAGAAGCGCTCAAAATCGGGCCAGAGCGAATCATCGAAACAGTCCAGCAAGCCGGGCTGCGCGGGCGCGGCGGGGCCGGATTCCCCACTTGGCGCAAATGGCAATTTTGCCGCGATACCGGGAGCGACGACAAATATATAATCTGCAACGCAGACGAGGGCGACCCGGGCGCATTTATGAATCGCGCGCTGCTCGAAGGCGACCCACATTCTATTCTGGAAGGCATGTTAATTGCCGGTCATGCGCTTGGCGCGCAGACAGGTTACATCTACTGCCGCGCCGAATACCCACTGGCCCTGGAAAGGCTGCGCGAGGCAATCCAACACGCGGAAGAACACGGGCTGCTGGGCGACTCCGTGCTGGGTTCGGATTTCAGCTTTCGTATCAAGATCAAGGAGGGCGCAGGCGCGTTTGTCTGTGGTGAAGAAACCGCCCTGATCGCGTCGATTGAAGGCGAGCGCGGCATGCCCAATTCACGCCCGCCGTTTCCCGCTATCTCGGGGCTGTGGAGCGATCCCACCATCATCAACAACGTCGAGTCGCTAGCCTGTGTGGCTCTAATCCTGCAGAACGGCGCCGAGTGGTTCGCCGAACACGGTTCTGAAAAAAGCAAAGGCACCAAGACCATCGCGCTGGTGGGCAAGATCAAGCACACCGGACTGGTCGAGCTGCCCCTAGGCACGCCCCTGCGAGAATTGATTTTTGACATTGGCGGTGGCGTTCCTGACGGCAAAACTTTTAAAGCAGTGCAGACTGGCGGCCCTTCCGGCGGCTGTATCCCGGCCAGCTTGCTCGATACTCCGGTTGACTACGAGTCTCTCATTGCAGCCGGCACAATTATGGGCTCCGGCGGCGTGGTTG
>CAJWGI010000305.1 GCA_913031335.1 uncultured Anaerolineales bacterium
TCGGCCAGCTCGCGTAGTAACGCGGCCGGGTTTACCACCGCGCCAGTACCAATCAGGCATGTGGCGCGCGCATGGAATATTCCTGAGGGAACCAGATGCAACCGAAACTCACCATGATGATTCACCACGGTGTGACCAGCATTGTCGCCACCCTGGAAGCGAATCACCATGTCGGCATCGCCGGCGAGAAAATCGACGATGCGCCCTTTGCCCTCGTCCCCGTATTGCGCGCCCACCACAACTGTTACCGGCACAGCCACCTCCACATGCTTCGTACAACGCAACGCATCATTATAGCGGCTATCCCGGCGGGCATGGCGGCCAGCACAGCGGGATTCCTGATTAAAGAAAAAGAGCGCCCTCAAAAGGGGCGCTCGCGGCGCTCAGGTACGCAGGCCGCGCTCAGTCGTCCTTGCTTGCGCTGCTGCTGGAATCCGTGGTGGTGGAGTCCTTCGATTCGCTCGCGCTGCTTTTCCCGGTGCTGGCCTCACTCGTACTAGCCTTTTCTGCCTTGCTTTCCTTTTCGCCCGCGCTTTCCTTCTGGCCCGGTTTTCCGGCAGAATTGGAGGTCTTGCTGTCTTTCACGTACCAGCCGGAGCCTTTGAATATGATGCCGGCCGGCTGAATCACACGCCGCACCGCCTGCTGTTCACATTCCGGGCACACGGAAACAGGGTTATCACTGAAGCGCTGCATGCGCTCAAACTGCACCCCACAACTTTCGCAACGATAAGCGTAAACCGGCATGGTCGGCCTCGACAACTATTCGCGCATTATACACCAGAAATGTTGGCGGATTGTTTGCGTGCGAGTGCGCGCGAAGAGGACTTTTATGGGATGGTGAGGGTAGGTCATGTGCCTGTTTCCTTCTGTGGGTGCGCATCTGTTTTACGTCAGGTCGCCCGGCGCAACAATCCTGATTATAATGTGCGCGTGAGCACAGTTAGCCGGGAGAGATTGCGCGCACTCCGCGCAGTGACAGCATTGTGCGCCGCGTTGAGCGCTTGCGCTTGCGCGTCCGCGTCACCACCAACCGCCACTCACACCCCCCAGCCAACGGCTGTGCTACGTGGCCTGGCGCCCACCACGGCGGCCACGTCGCTGCTCACGCCCTCATTCGTCGCGCCGACGCCCGCGCCGATTGGGCCAACCGCTACCCCGCACACGTACAAAATCAGCTCGGGCGACACTTTGATAGCCATCGCTGCCGAGCACGGGGTGACGGTGGAAGTGCTGCAACTGGTGAACGCCGGCATCGACCCACTGGCGCTGCAGGTCGGCCATGATTTGATAATTCCGTTCGCGGGGGCTGACGAGACCACCGGTTACCTGCCCTCGCCGACCCCGCTGCCGCTCAACCTGACCGCTTTCCGCTGCTATCCCACGCCGGCAGGCGGGCAGCTTTGCCTCGGCGAGGCGCGCAACGACAGCGGGCAGGCGGTAATCAACCTTGCGGCGCAGGTAACCGTGGTGCTGCCCGATGGAGAACTGGGGCCAAGCCAGGTCACCTTCGCGCCGGTTGAAATCGTGCTGCCGGGCGAGAGTGCGCCGCTGGCTGCGCGCTTCACGGACCTGGGCGCGGTGTGGGGCGCGGCTGCGCGGGTGGTAGCGGCTCAGGACGGCAGCGCGCTGGCGGAACGATTTCTCACGCTCACCGTGGGCACGACCGCCGGCGAGGTTTCCGCTTCCGGCCATTACACGGTCAACGTAGAAATCGTGAATGAATCCCCGCAGCACGCCGACGCCATCACGGTGCTCATCAGAGGGTACAATGCGGAGAACGAACTGCGCGCCTTCCGCATTGTCGAACTGGATAAGGGTTTGCCAGCGGGGGTAAGCGCCGAGCTAGTGGCGACTTTCACCGTTCCGGCGAAGGAAATCAGCCGCTTCGCGGTGAGCGCGCGCGCCCGCGCCGAATCGCCATGAGCATGGTGGCGCTGTTGCGCGGCACTTTCGAAATCGTGTACCGGCTACTCTCGCGGCGCGAGTTGTTGGGCGCAGAGAACCTTCCCGCCTCGGGCGGCTGCCTGCTGGTCATCAACCACATGAGTCTTGTGGATGCGCCGATGATTTTCACTCTGGTGAAACACCCGCACATGGCCGCCTTCGTGGCCACCAAATATCGCCGCAGTCTCTTTTACCGCTGGCTTCTCAATCGCGCCGGGGTGATCTGGGTGCGCCGGGGAGAGGCGGACCGCGCCGCGCTGCAGGCGGCGTTGCGGGCATTGCGCGCCGGGAAGATGCTCGGCGTCGCACCCGAGGGCACGCGCAGCCGCAATGGAAGCCTGCAGCCCGCAAAAGCGGGCATCGCTTTTCTGGCGACGAACGCCAAGGTGCCCATCGTGCCGACAGTGGTGATTAACACCGACCGCGCCTTCGCGGAGTTACGCCGGCTGCGGCGGCCGCGCCTGTCGCTGAAAATCGGG
>CAJWGI010000306.1 GCA_913031335.1 uncultured Anaerolineales bacterium
CGAGTGCGCGCGAAGGGCCATCCTACGCTGCTAGCTTGGGCACTCGCGCGGCTGGACGCGAAGTTGCATCAGAAAGGCTCACGTGAACATGCGCCCTGGGCGTTGACAGGCTGGGGCATCCGCGCCGTCATCTCAACATCCTTTGCCGACATCTTCCGTAACAACGCGCTCAAGAACGGCCTGCTGCCAATTATTGTGGACGCCGAAACCCATCAGTCCCTGTTTGACTTGATTGAGGAAGTGCCCGCGGCAGAGCTAACAATCGACCTCGCCAGCCAGCGCGTTTCCCTCCCCGACGGCTCCAGTCTGAGCTTCCCCATCGACAACTTCTCGAAAAAGTGCCTGCTCAACGGCGTGGACCAGCTGAGGTACATCCTCTCGCACCAGACGCGGATTGCCGCTTACGAGGCCGCATGACAAACGCCATCCAGATATACGACACCACGCTGCGAGATGGCACGCAGCGCGAAGGAATATCGCTTTCATGTGACGACAAATTGCGCATTGCGCAGCGGCTCGATGATCTGGGCGTGGCTTACATTGAGGGCGGCTGGCCCGGATCGAACCCGAAGGATGTCGAGTTTTTCGAGCGCCTGGGAGAATTGAATCTGAAGCACGCGCAGATCACCGCCTTCGGAGCCACCTGCCGCGCCGGTTCAAAGCCGGAGGAAGACGCCAACATCCTGGCGCTGCTGCAAGCAGACACGCCGGTCTGCACCGTGGTGGGCAAATCGTGGACACTGCATGTGACCGATGTGCTGCAGACCTCCCCGGAGGAGAACCTGCGCATCATCGAGCAGAGCGTGGCCTACTTAAAGGCACAGGGCCGCGAGGTAATCTACGATGCGGAGCACTTTTTTGACGGCTATCGAGCCGACGCCGATCACGCGCTGCAAACGCTCGCCGCGGCGCAACGCGGCGGCGCGGACACGCTGGTGCTGTGCGACACAAACGGCGGTGCAGTTCCATGGGAACTGGCGCACATTTTCAACGCGGTGGCGGCGCAGGTTAAAACCCCGCTGGGCATCCACACCCACAACGATTCCGAGTGCGCGGTGGCCAACACGCTCGTGGCGGTGCGCGAGGGCGCGGTGCACATTCAGGGCACCATCAACGGATACGGCGAGCGCTGTGGCAACGCCAACCTTTGCAGCATAGTGCCCGATCTGGAACTAAAAATGGGGATGACGTGCCTGCCGGAGGGGAATCTACCGGACCTGTACGACGTGGCTCAATTCGTGGCCGAGATGGCAAACCTGTCACCCGATGAACATCAGGCCTATGTTGGCCAGAGCGCTTTTGCGCATAAAGGTGGCATCCATGTGGCCGCCATACGGCGAAATATCAACAGCTATCAGCACGTGGATCCGGAGCTGGTGGGCAACGAGATGCGCACCGTGGTCTCGGAACTCTCCGGCCACGGCAACCTTCTCTCCAAGGCGGAGGAGTTCGGCATGCAGTTGGAAGACCGCTCCACGGTCACTGAGGTGCTGGCTGAGATTAAGGAACTGGAGTCCAAAGGGTTCTCCTTTGAGGCGGCGGAGGCCTCGGTGGCAATCCGGCTGCAACGGCGTCAGCCCGGCTACCGGCCGCCATTCGAGTTCGTGGATTATTCCGCCACCGTGCAGCACCGCCAGGGCCGCGGCATGTTCGCCGAGGCGCTGGTAAAGATGCGCGTCGGCGAGGACGAAATCCACACCGCCGGCGACGGCAACGGCCCGGTGAACGCGCTCAACATCGCGCTGCGCAAAGCGTTGCTTCCCGCTTTCCCGCAGCTCGAGCAGATACATCTCTCCGATTTCAAAGTGCGCATCCTCGAGGGCGGCGATGGAACGGCCTCAATCACGCGAGTGTTGATTGACATGCACAACGGGCATCATCGCTGGAGCACTGTCGGCGCGAGCACGAACATAATCGAAGCCAGCTGGCAGGCGCTGATGGATGGCATCGAGTACGGGTTGATGTTGGCGTGAAGGCGCGCATTGTCGTGCTTCCGGGAGATGGCATTGGCCCGGAAGTCACCGCCGGAGCGCGACAGATTCTGGAGCGCATCGCCGATTCATTCGGGCACGAGTTTCAATTGGAAGAATATCTGATGGGCGGCTGCTCGATCGACCGCCACGGCAGCGCCCTCACCGAGGAGACGCTGGCTGCATGCCACGCGGCCGACGCGGTGCTGCTCGGCGCAGTTGGCGGCCCAAAATGGGACGACCCGGCCGCGAAAGTGCGCCCCGAAATGGGTCTGCTGGCGCTGCGCAAAGAGATGGGGCTGTTCGCCAACCTGCGCCCGGTGCGCCCGCACCCCGACCTGCTGCAGGCATCCCCGCTCAAAGCGGAGCGTCTCGCCGGTGTTGATGTGCTCGTGGTGCGCGAACTCACCGGCGGGATTTACTTTGGCGAGCCACGCGTACGCG
>CAJWGI010000307.1 GCA_913031335.1 uncultured Anaerolineales bacterium
GTCGTTGTGCTGGCATTCGGCCTGTCACGTGCATCCTCAGGGGTCGCCTCATTGTTGCGCGACGGCCAGCGCCTCAGCGCCGACGCCAACCGCTCAGTCCTGCATTACGCGCGCACCATCGAGATGCAGTTCGAGCGCATTCACCGGCTGGCCAGCGCACCCGCACGAGCGCTGCGCTCATTGCGGCAAAGGCTGCGCAAACTCCGGTGACCGAAAGCGAGCGAGTGGATGCCTAATGGCGTGAGAAAGAGGGTCGTCCTCATCGGCGCGCTGTTGGGTGCGCTGCTCGGGCTGGGCGCAGCCTACATGTTCGCGCGCCGGCACGAGGAGACTGGCGAAAAGCCCGGCTTCTCTGCCAGAGAGGTAATCTCGCTGGGCATGGAACTGGTCAAGTTGCTGCGCCGGATTGGCGGCCTCGCCAGCCGCGGCTGATTTTCCCTCTGAAGATCCGTCTCTGTTTCCCACTTGACAAACCACTTCGTTTTGTTATAATAAAAACGAACGTTCGTCCATTTTAGGATAACCACTTGGATAAGAAAACACTGACCAAAGGGGCGCGCACGCGCACAGCCTTGATAAACGCCGCCCTGCAATGCTTCGCCGAAAGCGGCTATCACGGCGCTTCCATGCGACTGATTGCAGAGCGCGCGGGACTAAAGGCCGTCGGCGGTATATACAACCACTTCTATGGCAAAGAGGAGATATTCACTGAAGTCGTGCGCACCCACCATCCGGTCAATCAACTTGCGCCGGCCCTGGCCGACTCGGACGGAGTCACTCTGGAGGCTCTTTTCCGCGACGCCGCCCGGCGCATGGCCGCGCAGCTTGGGGCGGACAATGGCATGGCTCTGGTGAAGTTGATGTTCATCGAGCTGGTGGAGTTCGATGGCAAACACATCGCGCAGCTCTTCGAGAGCCTCTTCCCCCACGTAATGCGCTTCATGCAACGCATCTCCCTGCAGCAAGACGAACTGCGCAAAGCTCCGCCGCCGGTGATAATGCGTGCCTTCATCGGCTCAATCTACGCCTTTTTTCTCACCGAATTGCTGCTCGCTGGCACGCCGATGACCACGACCGGCGACCTCGATGATTTGATGGACGTCTTTCTGCACGGCGCGCTGAAAGCGGAGACCTGATGCGAAACTCTCGCCTGCTTTCGCTCATACGCAAAGAATTCATCCAAATCCTGCGCGATCCGCGCACGCTGGTCATCACATTCGCTATCCCAGTGGTGCAGCTTTTCCTGCTGGGCTATGCAGCCAACACCGATGTACGCAATGTGCCGCTGGCGGTTTTCGACCAAAGCCATTCCGCCGCCGGACGCCGGCTGCTGGATGCGTACCGCGCAGCCGATTACTTCAAACTAACATATGTAGTCGACTCGGAAGATGAATTACGCGCGCTTATCGATACCGGCGACGCGCGCGCCGGGCTGATCATCCCCTCCACTTACGGGCAGCAGATTTCGGGTGGGCAGCCGGTGCAGATCGCCTTCGTGCTCGATGGCTCCGACCCGACTGTGGCTGCCACCGCGCTCTCGGCTGCCACCCTCATCGGTGAATCCCACTCAATCAATTTGCTGGTGGAACGACTGAATCAACGCGGACTACCCGACGTGTTCCAATCGCAAGTGAATGTGCGCACGCAGGTCTGGTACAACCCCGACCTTGAAAGTGCCTATTTTATGGTTCCGGCGCTGATCGGCATGATTCTGCAGATGCAGGCCACCATGCTCACCTCCATCGCCATCGTGCGCGAGCGCGAGCGCGGTACCATCGAGCAACTCATCGTCACCCCGCTGCGCGCCTGGGAACTGGTAGTCGGCAAGCTCATCCCCTACATCATCATCGCATTCTTTAACACGCTTGAGGTCCTGGTCATCGGGACTCTCTGGTTTGATGTGCCTGTTCGCGGCAGCCTGAGCCTGCTGCTGGCGCTCTCCGGGCTGTTCTTGGTGCCTTCATTAGGAATCGGATTGGTGATTTCCACAGGTGCAAAAACACAGCACGAAGCTATGATGCTCAGTTTCTTCACCATGATGCCGTCCATCTTCCTTTCCGGATTCCTGTACCCATTGGCGGCCATGCCGAAAGTGTTGCAATGGATTAGCGCAGTCATCCCACTGCGGTATTACCTGATCATCGTCCGCAGCCTGGTACTTAAAGGTGTGGGCATCGAGGCAGTACTGGACGAAACCCTGGCGCTGGCCGTCTTTGGCGTGATCACCATGGGCGTGGCAGCGTTGCGCTTACGCAAACGGCTGGATTAGAAGGAGACTATTATGAAACATAAACCACCCCGTTTCGCGCCAGTCATTGTTCTGGCGCTGGCAATTCTCGGCAGCGCTTGGTGGTGGACGACTACTTTGCGCGCTACCAGCACAACACTCACCGCGTCCGGCACGAT
>CAJWGI010000308.1 GCA_913031335.1 uncultured Anaerolineales bacterium
CCACATCCCGAACTGTTCGTACGGATCCCCCTTTAGCGTCCACCGCGACAAGCCGCTGTGCCCGTACTCCTTGCGTAGCGATTTCGCCCCGGACAGTACCACGCGGCCACTCGCCGGCAGCGCAAACGCACCCATCGCCAGGAACCCAACCATGGCAACTCCGTGCATCCCCCGAACCCATACTTGCACGGAGACAAGCACCCAAAGCAGGGAATATGCAGCCACCGCCATGTTGCCGCCCCAACCGGGCGCGGCAACCCTCTGGCCAGGCGCAAGTTTGCGCGCCAGCCAGCGATAAAGGAGCAGCATCAGGAATGCCGTCCCGAGCCAGCCGGTGTAATTGGACACCGGTATTCCAAAATAAGCGCCTTCCACCGCCCACTCCCAGTGCCCTACTTCAACCATCATCGGATCAGCCATCAGGTCCCACGCCGTCACCGCCAGCGCCCCGATGCCAGCCTGGAAGATGTTTCCACGCGCGCCGAGCAGCCGTTCAGCAACCATGTTACCCAGATACAAAAGGGTAGACCACATCATCGGCACCGCGAGTGGAACCGACAGAATAGAAACCGTCCCAAAGTTTCGCGCGTAACCGTATTGCCCGAACGGCCAGCCGGTGGAAACTCCCACCACCTCCACCGCCAAACCGCCCAGCAAGCCAATCGCCAGCAGCAGGCCCGCTCGTCTGCCTCCCAGTATCGTGAGCGAATCGACCACGCAAAAACAAAACAGCATCAACGGCCCTGCAGCCATGGCGCCGATAACTACACCGCTCGGAAATCGCGTTTTCAGCACGATCAGCACCACTGTTACCACATACAAAAACAAAAGCCCGGCCGCAACAGCCCGGCCGGGCTTTAGGGAGACATCTTTTTTCATTTCAGTTGTCTCGGCATCCCCGCTTAGGGATGCCCCTTCACGCGGTCACAGCGACCCGCACATTTTCAAGCTGACCAGCAGAGAGCAATTTTGCGCTCTTGAAAGCTATGAATTGCGCATATTCCTCGACCAGAATGACACCCGGTTTGCGGAAATCAAATACCTCCGGCTGGTCACGGAAAAATTCCCTGTGCACGCGCGTCCACACCAGACGTCCATCCGTGTCGATATTGACTTTTGTAACGCCGAGCTGCACCGCCTGCGCAAATTCATTTACGTCCACGCCGCGTGCCGATGGGTCAAGGCCACCGCCGGCAGCGTTAATTCGTTTAACCTCTGTCTGCGGCACAGAGCTAGAACCATGCATCACCAAGGGAAAGCCGGGCAGGCGCTTTTGAATGGCTTCAATACGGTCGAAATGCAGACCCTGCCCCCCACTGAATTTATAAGCGCCATGGCTAGTGCCAATCGCCACCGCCAGGCTATCACATCCAGATTCGCGCACGAATTGGTCCGCCTCATCCGGGTCTGTGAGCATAGCGTGCTTCTCATCCACATCTATATCTTCTTCCACACCGCCGAGCATTCCCAGTTCCGCCTCCACGCTGATTCCCCGATCGTGCGCTGATTCGACGACCCTGCGCGTGATTGCCACATTCGCATCAATTTCCTCGTGCGAGGCATCAATCATCACAGAGCTGTAAAAACCAGATTCGATGCAGTCATAACAAGTCTTCTCATCACCATGGTCAAGATGCACCGCAAAAATATTGTCCGGATACATTCCTTCGGCCGCACGAATGATGGCTTCTATCATAGTGACGCCAGCATACTTCCTCGAGCCTTTAGATATCTGCACAATGAAAGGCGCTTCGGCGCGCGCGTTCCCCTCAAACAACCCAATGGCCTGCTCCATGTTGTTTATGTTGTACGCGCCCACAGCGTAATTACCGTAAGCCTGCTCGAAAAGCTGTGCCGTTGTGACGATCATTTGTGTTTCTCCTTTTCAAGCGGTAGTTATCGCGGTATTTCAATCTTTTGATGCGGCGGCCGAGCGGATGGCAGCAATGTTGTCCGCTACGGAGCCATCAGCGCCGAACACCGCGCTGCCAGCCACCAGTACGTCAGCTCCTGCCGCAGCCACCTCGCCCGCGTTGTAGGCTTTAACGCCACCGTCAACCTGTAGTTCCGCCTCCGACCCAATGTCATCCAGCATGGCGCGCAGTCGGCGGATGCGCCCGATGCTCCCCGAGATGAAAGATTGTCCACCAAAACCGGGGTTCACCGACATCACCAGCACAAGGTCCACCGCCGACAGCACCGGCTCCACTGCGTCCACCGGTGTACCGGGATTCAGTGTCACTCCCGGCCTTACACCCAGCGCTCGAATCGCCTGCAGTGTGCTGTGCAAATGTGGGCATGCTTCCACATGCACAGTGAGAATGTCTGCGCCGGCCTCGGCAAAATCATGCAGATGGTGTTCCGGAAATTCAATCATCAAATGCACGTCCATCACAGCGTCATA
>CAJWGI010000309.1 GCA_913031335.1 uncultured Anaerolineales bacterium
ACGCCGATGCCCTCGACGATAATGTTGCCCTGCATGTCATGGTCCATTCCGGTGGGAATCTGAAAGGAAAGATCGCCGGGAAGCTCATACTGCCCGCGGCCGACTTCGCCCATGATGCCGTTGCTGGGATAGTGCCCTAGCACGGTGACCTGCGGAAGCTGACTGAAGACCCAGGCAACGTTTTCGCAGGCGCTGGCGCAGGCCGGGCTGATGAGTACCGCTGTACGCCCGCTGTAGTGCAGCTCATCATCCGGCTCGATAGTGTCCGGCGGGCCATGGGTGTCGAAGCGTTCCAGCCGTTCGCTGTAATAATACCCGCGCATCACCTCCATCTCCTCGGTTGTGAAATACGCGGCCAGCCCGGTGCCCATGGGCGAGCCGCCCAGATTCTGGCGCAGATCCAGTATTATGCCCGCGGTTTCGCGTTCGCCGAATAGCGCCACCGCGCGCTTGAAGAGGCGAATGGTCATGTTTAGGTCATCGGCTAGCGACCATATGCGCACGTATCCGAGCTCGGAATCCTCCAGAATCTCATACTCCACCGGCGGAGCGTCGCGGTCAAAATCAGCGAAGAGCGAGCTCGCAATAAGGCTGGCGCGTTCGGGTCGCAATATTAGGCTGGCCTGCTGCGCGCCGCCGCCGGGGTTGCGCCAGCTGAGCTGCAGGTTTGTGCCCACCTGCCCGCGCGTCAGGTAGCGATATTGCTCCAGCCTGCGCACGTGCGGCGCGGAAAACGGCCCGTTCCACGCGGTTACGGTGGCCAGCGCCTCTTTGACCGGTTGCGCGTTGACTGCGATGATTTCAGCGCCAAGATGGATGCCTGCCGCTTCGGCAGCGCCGTCCGGGGTGACGAAGCTGACCAGCACGCGCCCGTCGCTCAACTCGGTCAGGCCCAGCCCCGCACCGCCCCCGGTTTCGCGCTGGAAAAGGCCGGCGTCATCCCCGCCGAGACCGACATGACCATCGGGGATGCTCATGGCAAAATCGCGCATGGCCAGATACCACGCCTGCCGGTCGGCGGCGGCCTGCGCCGCTGCAACGCGCGGGGCGAAGCGGTCGTACAAGCCCTGCCAATCGACGCCTTTCAAATCGGTGAAGGGGTATTCCACAGATGCCTTGCTCCAGAGCGCTTCGAAGGCCTCACTATAACTCATTTCGGCGTAGTTGTTGACGGAGACATCGCCTTCGTACAGCGTGATTTCGGGCGTTCTTTCCTTGCGGAAGGCGAAGGGCGCGCTGTCAAGGTCGACAATCGTGTAACCCGGTTGCAGCGCGACGACGGGGTCGTCGGAGGTGAAGAGCAACCCGTCCGCGCCGAAATCGCTGGGGAAGGCCTGCTGCCCGTCCGGCGCCCAGACGAGCAGCACGCCGCCGATAATCTCGTCGCGGTTTTCGCTATCTATGCGCGCCGAAGTCCACACGCTCGACCAGCCGCGGAACTCGTCCCGCCCCAGGAACGGATCGGCCACCAAATTGGCCTGCACAGCCACGGCGAAAACGCGCACGCCGCCGTCGGTGCGTCCGTTGTTGTCCACATCCACTAGCACACCAGGCGGCACCGCCGGTAGATGCAGCACATATACCCAGCTATGCTCCCCGCTGTGCGTTAGCGGCCCGAGCACCTGGTTTTCCGGCGGGATGACGAACTCGAAATCGCGCGCCACGAATCCGGCTTCGTCTTCCAGCATGACGTATGGCTCCACCAGATAATTTTCAAAGAGCGGAAAGGTGATTTCGGCGCTGCCGGTCACTTTGACCGGCTCGTTGATGAGCGCTGCAGTGGGATGAAGGGTGGGGAGTGCCGGGGCTGCCGCCTCGGTAGCGGCGGGCTGCTCACTCTCCACTTTCGTGCCGGCAGGCTGCTTTCTCTCTGCCGTTGCAGTCGGCGGCAACGCGCCCGCGGGCGCGGACGTGGCGGGGGCGCATGCGGCCATCGTCAGCGCGAGCGCAATCAGCTCGGCAATGAGACTGGCGTTTCTTTTCACGGCGCGGCGGGCGGCGGAGCCATGGGCGCGGTCAATCGTCCTGCCCCCAGACCTTGATATTGTCGCTGGATGGCAGCGGGATGCGGTGACCATAGAGGCGGTGCCAGAGGAAATAGAGCGCGCCGCCGCTCAGCAGCCCCAGCTCGAGTTCGGGCAACTGCTGCCGCCATTGCGAAAGTTTGTACATCGCAAAGCACACTGGCAGCACCAGAAAGAACAGTGATAGTCGGCGTGCTTTCTTTTCGATGCGAAAATAAAGCGCCAAAATAGCGAGAGTGGCCAGCGTAAAAAGGGCGGCAATGTCCCAGTGCAGATTAAGCAGGGATACCATGGGCGTGCGCGCTGGTGATTATACCGCGCCGGGCAGCGGATGCGCGCACTTTCGCCGGATTATCGTGGCGCGAAAATGATACAATGC
>CAJWGI010000310.1 GCA_913031335.1 uncultured Anaerolineales bacterium
ACCTGACGCACGCCGGTGATGGTTCCGGGCGCTTGTTCGTTGTTGAGCAAGGCGGTGTGATATGGATCGTTCAAGACGGCAACACACTCTCTCCGCCGTTTCTTGATCTCAGCGCCCGGGTTAGCCACAGCACCTCAGAGCAGGGCCTTTTGGGGCTGGCTTTCCATCCCGACTATGGCCGAAACGGCTACTTCTTTGTCCACTACTCGGATCGAAACGGCGACACGGTAGTGCAGCGCTTTTCCGTTTCGGCTGACCCCAACCGAGCTGAGCCGAGCAGTGCGGCAATCGTGCTGACGCATCCGCAGCCGTACCGCAATCACAACGGCGGGCAAATCTCCTTCGGGCCGGATGGCTACCTATACATCGGGTTGGGCGACGGCGGCTTGGCCGGCGACCCTCATGACAACGGGCAAAACCTTTTGACTTGGTTAGGGGCGATCCTGCGGGTCGATGTGGACCAAAACCTAGGTTTCGCGGTGCCGCCAGACAACCCCTTTCTGTCAAACGGTGACGCTGCGCCCGAAATATGGGTGTACGGCTTGCGCAACCCTTGGCGTTTTAGCTTCGACCGGATGACCGGCGATCTTTACATTGGCGATGTCGGGCAGAACGACTGGGAGGAGATTGACTACAGACCAGCTGGCAGCACGGCCGCTGAGAACTATGGCTGGGGCCGGATGGAAGGTGACCACTGTTATCAGTGGGGCTGCGATTCTGAACTCTACGTCGCGCCCATTATCGAGTACCATCATTCCGATGGCGGCTGCTCGGTGACGGGCGGGTACGTGTACCGGGGAGGAAATCTCAAGGGCCTGCAAGGCGTCTATGTGTATGGGGATTACTGTTCGGGCCTAATATGGGCATTGTTCCATACTGCCCCTGACGAATGGACGAACACACCGCTTATCGAAAGCGGGTTGAAAATCAGTTCGTTTGGAGAAGACGAATCGGGTGAGGTTTATGTGGTGGATCATGCCGGCGGAATTTATCGGTTGAAGCACGCATTGGAGCCGTAGCACTGTAAAATCACTATAGTGTCTTCCAATTTGCGCCGCATAATGGCAGGTGCATGGGCGCCCGCGCTCGCGGCAATGGTCGTTGCTGTTTGCTACCTCTCCACCCTGATGTGGCAGATTAACGGCAGCGACAGCGTCTACGCCGATGACGTGGGCGAGTATCAGGTCGCGCTGCCGCTGTGGGGCACTGTGCACCCCACCGGCACGCCGCTGTATATGCTGCTGGGTTCGCCTTTTGTGAGCGCGTTGCGCGGGCTGGGGTTGGCTCCGTCGGCGGGGGCATCGCTCTTCTCGCTGCTCTGGGCAGCCGCAGGGGTAGCCCTTCTAGCTGCCATTCTGATCAGGCTGGCTGTACCGCCGGTGGTGAGCGCGCTGGCCGCGCTCGCGATCGGACTGACTCGTTCAATCTGGATGCACGCAGCCATCGCTGAGGTTTACAGCCTGTGGATGTTCATCACGCTGCTGGCGCTGCTGCTGGCACTCAAGCTCGACGCGCGCTGGTCGGACGGCGGCGGGTGGCTGCTGGCCCTAGTTGCCGGGATGGGCGTGGCGCACCATCGCCTGTTTGCGCCTCTACTGCTTGTGCTGGCGCTGTGGCTGTGGAGGCGCGCGCCGCGCGGAAAAGCGCTCTGGCGCTGGGGAGTGTTCGCCGCGCTGGCCTTCGCGGGCGGGTTTTTTCCATATGCCGATATGGTGTTGCGCGCTCGGCTGGGGGCGGAATGGATCTACGGCGAGCCGGGCGCGTGGGCGGGATTCTGGTCGCTTTTCTGGGCGCGTGAATACAGCGGCCTGCAAGGCCCGCCGGGTGGTCTGCGCGAACTGGCGCAGGCTTTGGCGCGCACCGGAAGCGTGCTGTTGGCGGAGCTGCGCTGGCCGGGGTTGCTCTGGGCGCTGCTGGGTGTTCCCCTCGCGCTGCGCGCGCCGCGCCGCGCCGCGATACTCTTGCTGGGCACGGCACTGGCGTACGGTCTCTTCGCAATTGCGTTGCCGCGCGCAAACTTCTTTGAGATGGCCGCCATGCCGGTAGTGGCCGCGGTACTGCTGACGGCGACGCTAGGGATCGCCAACATCGCCGATTCGGACCCCGGTCTGCGCGTGGCTGCCGCCACAGCGCTGGCTGCGGTGACTGGCTGGTACGTGCTTAATAATCGGCCCGCGGTGCTGCAGATTACACGCGACCCGGCCGGAGTGCAGGCAATCGCTCAACTCGATGACATCAAGGCTCCCGCCGTGGCCACTATCATGTCGCCATGGGGTCGCCGTCATTTCGCGCTGGCGTACGCCACGCGCGTGGAGCGTCGTTATCTCGGCTGGCGCGTGGCGCATCATGCCGAGAACTGGCGCGAGATTCTGCAGCGAGAATCCACGGTTTACACCAACGCC
>CAJWGI010000311.1 GCA_913031335.1 uncultured Anaerolineales bacterium
CGTCAGTGGATTACGCTGCTGGGAGACCGCGACAAATTCGTGCAGATGGGTGGGCGCTTTATTAACGGCATGATGCTGTTCGGATCGCCCGGCACCGGCAAGACGCTGCTGGCCAAGGCAATGGCCGGCGAGGCTGGAGTGGCGTTTATGTCCGTTGAGGGCTCCGGTTTTCGGGGGATGTTCTGGGGGATGGACACCTTGCGCATGATGACTTTCGTGCGCAAGGCGCGCAAACTGGCGCGAGAATTTGGCGCCTGCATCGCGTACATCGATGAAATCGATGCAGTGGCGATGAGTCGCTCCGGGGTTATGGGTGAGAATCAGATGATGGGCGGCACGATGGGCGGGATGGGCATGAACGGCGCGCTCACTCGCTTGCTGTATGAGATGGACGGCATTGATGAGCATAGCCGCTGGGAGAAACTCCGCAACAAATTGATGCGCTTGATGGGCAAGCCAGTGCGCCAGCGCGATTGGCACGTGCTTTTCATGGGCTCCACCAACCGCCCAGACGTGCTCGACCCGGCGCTGCTGCGTCCCGGCCGCTTCGACCAAATTATCCAGGTTGATCGCCCCGACCGGGTCGGACGGCGGGAGATAATCCGGGGTTATCTTTCCAAAATCAAGCACGATCCGGAATCGGTAGATGTGGAGGCTATTGTGGCCGACACCCCCAAGGCTACCCCGGCGCAGATTATGACCGCCATCACCAAGAATTCAGTGCATCGGGCGTTATTTAAGGGACGCGATTTGGTGATGCAGGAGGACATCGATCAGGCGATTCAGGAACAACTGGTGGGAATGGCCAACCCAATCCGGGAGATGGACCCCTTGCAGATGCGCCAGATTGCGTACCACGAGGCCGGGCACGCGGTTGTGCAACACTACGCCATGCCCGACCAGCGCATCTCGCGGGTAAGTATTGTGCGGCGCTCGAAGGGCGCAATGGGCTACGTGCTGCCAGTGGACACTACGGAGGTTTATATGCAGCCCTTGCGGCGGATTGCGGCGGACATTATGGTGGCGCTGGCCGGGCACATCTGCGTGAAAGTGTTCATGGGCGAATTCTGGACGGGTGCTTATTCCGACTATCAAAAAGCGCGAAACCAGCTACGTGAATTGGCGGTACTGGGTTTCTTTGGGCCGCCGGTTTCAGAATTGTGGCGCGACACAAAGGAGCTTCGTTTTTCGGATGAGCGCGTGGAGAAGGTATGGGTGGCGCTTGAGAATCAGGTCGAAGCGATGCTGACCAAACACGCCGACGAAGTGGAGGCGCTTGTGGAGGCGTTGCTTGAAACACAGGATCTTTCCAATGAAGAAGTGCTGAAGTTGCTGGGCGTCAACAGTCTGCAAATAGCGAAAGAAGAAGGCCGGGAGATTGAGAGTGTGCTGGAGCAGCTCGGCACTAGCGTGCAGGGGTTGGAACATAAACGTCGCCAGGCCCGGATCGATGCGGCAACGGCGGCAGCGGACGACGAGCCGCATGACTCTGCTGCCTTAGAATAGCCGCGCGGCTGGTGGCCGGTGTAATTCTGCGCCCGACTATTCCTTCGTTCTAAGATATATTTCCATCAGTTCATCTAAATCACCATCCAAAACCCCCAGGGCGTTTCCGATTTCGTGCTGGGTGCGGTGGTCCTTAACCATCTGGTAAGGGTGCAGCACATACGAGCGAATCTGGCTGCCCCATTCTGCCTTCACGAAAACTCCGCGTAAATCTGCCATCTCTTTCTCGCGTTCAAATTGCTGCAGCTCGTACAACTTGCCGCGAAGCACCTTCATGGCGTTCTCCCGATTCTGGGCCTGCGAACGCTGGTTCTGGCACTGCACAACTGTGCCGGTGGGTTGGTGGGTAATGCGCACTGCTGTGTCGTTCTTCTGCATGTGCTGGCCACCGGCGCCTTGGGCGCGAAAGGTATCAATTTGCAGGTCCTTCGGGCTGATAATTATTTCTCGCACGTCTTCGATTTCGGGGAGTGCCTCCACCATGACAAAGGAGGTGTGGCGCCGGTTTGCCGAATCAAAAGGGGAAATGCGCACCAGTCGGTGCACGCCGCGTTCCGCGCGAAGATAGGCATATGCGAATTTGCCGGTCACGGTGACGGTCACGCTCTTGATACCGGCCTCTTCACCTGAAGACTGATCGATGATTTCGGCGCCGAATCCGCGCCGCTCCGCCCAGCGCAGGTACATGCGCAATAACATCGAGACGAAATCCTGCGAGTCCACACCGCCTGCACCGGCGTACAGGTTTAGTATGGCGTTCCCGCTGGCGTGCTCGCCTGAGAGCATCGCTTCCACGTCCAGCCGATTGGCGGCGACCTCAATTTCGATAACTTCGGTTTCGAGGTCGGGACGCAGCGATTCATCCTGCATCTGCGCCAACTCGAGCGCATCG
>CAJWGI010000312.1 GCA_913031335.1 uncultured Anaerolineales bacterium
CATGCGGTCGTAAATCTCGTCGGTAATCAATACAAGGTCATTGGTTTCCACGATCGCCGCCACGGCAGAAAGTTCGGTTTCGTCAAAAACGCGGCCGCTGGGATTGTGCGGGGTGTTTAGAAGCAGGGCGCGAGTACGCGTCGTGACTGACTGTGCCAGCAGCTCCGCATCCAAGCGGTAATCCGGGGGTGTCAGCGGCACAGCCACCGGCTCTGCCCCGGCGAAGGTGGCCGACGGAATGAAGTTCTCGTGCGCGGGCTCTATCAGCAGAATCTGGTCACCCGGGTTGAGCAGCGCCAGCATGGCCACGTTGATTGCCTCGGTGACGCCGCAGGTAACGGTGACGTGTTGAGCCGCATCCACCTCCCAGTCTAGCCGCTGCGTGTATTGCTCTGCCAGTTTCTCACGCAGGACAGGCAACCCCCACGTTGGCGAATACTGGTTATGTCCGTCCCTGATGGCGCGCGCGGCGGCCTCCATCACCTCCGGCGGGGGATTGAAATCTTGAAAACCCTGACTGAGATTGATAGCATCGTACTCAATCGCCAGACGGGTCATTTCGCGAATAACCGATTCGCGAAAACGTTTAATCCGTTGGGCGACCTGCATTGCGATTCTCCGATTCAGGCAGTGTGGTGCTGCAAACTCTGGCAAGTGTAGCGCAGACGCCTAAAGTCATCAACCCGCGCTCTGGCAAACTCCCGGGCGCTAGGCCAGCCACAATCCGGCAAGCACACTGGCAAACACGGTCAGGCTGATGTAGCCGTTCATGTTGAAAAAGGCGATGTCGACGCGCGAGAGGTCGTCGGGCCGCACCAGCGCGTGCTCCCAGATGAAAAGCGAAGCCGTCAGCAGCAACCCGAACCAGAACGGCCAGCCCAGCCCGAACCATGCCCCCACCCCGGCCAGCAGCGCTAGCGTGACAACATGACAGCCGCGTGCCAGTTGCAGCGCGGCGGCAATCCCAAAGCGCGCCGGAAAGGAATGCAAGCCCTGCTCGCGGTCCACGTCCACATCCTGACACGCGTAGATCAAATCAAACCCGCCGATCCAAACGGTGAGAGCGCCCAGCAACAGCCATGCCGGCAAGTCGGAGCGCAACCAGAAACTGCCGGTCACCGCTACCCATGCGCCCATCGGCGCCAGCCCATCGGTGAAGCCAAGGATGAAATGTGAGAGCCAGGTGAAGCGCTTGGTGTACGGGTAGCCCACCAGAAAAGCCAGCGCCCCGGGCCAGAGCGCGAAGACGACCGCGTTGAGCTGCCAGGCGGCGAAGCCAAGCGCCAGCAGCGCCAGCACTGCACCGAAGGCGGTAGATCGCGCCGAGATGCGGCCGGATTGCAGTGGGCGCGCGGCGGTGCGCGGGTTGCGCGCGTCAATCTCGCGGTCTATCAGGCGGTTGAGGCTCATGCCGGCGCTGCGCGCTGCAACCATTGCCACCGTCACCCAGAGCAGCTGCGCGGCTGACGGCGCGCCGCCGGCCCCCAAAAACATGCCCACGTAGGCGAACGGCAGCGCGAACACCGTGTGCTCGACGCGAATCAAATCCAGAAAGGTGCGCACCGACTGCATCATTGTTGCATCTTTTCCTGCAACGCGGCCGTTCTCGGATCGCCCACGCGGGTGCTAATCATCGCGGGCCAGCGCGGCGCAGCTCTGCACCCACGTGCGCCTTTCATCGCCCAGCGCGCGGTGCGCGCCCGGGTTCAGCCGCGAGCAGCCGCACTCCGGCTCCGGCTGCACTGTCTGCAGTGCCCTTTCCAGCAGCGGCAATGCGGCCTGCGTGCTCTCACCCACCAACAACAGAGGCGCGTAACAGCGTTCAAGTTCGCGCGCCAGGTTCCATTCTGGCGCCAGCCCCCAGGCAGCGACATCCGCTCCGAGCGCGCTCCAGGCGCGGGCCTCTGCCAGGGTGATGGCACGTGCCGGACAGGCAGCTACAATGGCATCCGCAGACGCGTCCGCAGGCAGACCCGAGGCCAATGTCGCGCGTAATTGCGGGCAAAAGGGAGGCGTCATCTGCACATAACCGAGACCGCACCCTTCGAAAAAGGTGGTCGGGCCGGAGCGGGTCTGGTCGAGCACATCGACGGGCGTGAGCACCGCGCCGGCGCTCAGTTCCGGGCGCAGCGACAGGGCGGCGAACACCGCGATCACCCGTTGCGCATCTAGTTCCACAGTCGCCGCGACGCGGGCGCGTGCATCCCCGTTGCGCTTCAGGAAAACTGCTTTCCGCCCGCCAACCGCACCGCGCGTAAACTTGACTGCGCCGAACGGGGTTTCTATAGCTTCGGGGTCGCCCCCTTCCGCTGCAAGACCCCAGATTGCAATCATGATTGCATCAGTGCAGCCGCCCGGCGGCAGGCCGTCAGTCCCTCACGCCCCACCTC
>CAJWGI010000313.1 GCA_913031335.1 uncultured Anaerolineales bacterium
ATCTCCGCTTCGGATTGCAGTCAGCAGCATCTCGGCGCCGGCGCCGGCCAGCAGCTCGTCTGCGGCCGAGCCGGAGATGCCCACCGGCAGCGCGACTCCGGTCTGGGTGACAATGTCGCCTGCATCAATACATGAAGTCATGTGGTGAAGCGTGACGCCAATCTCGCGCAGGCCGTTGCGCAGCTGCCAGAAGAGCGGCGCTGGACCGCGATAGGCGGGAAGCCGGGATGGGTGCATGTTCAGTGCGGCGATTGTGGCGCGGTTGAGCAACGACTGTGGCAGACACCGGGGGAAACACGCCACTATCAGCAGCTCGAATTCAAGCGTGGTCGGTAGATTGGAAAGGGACCACACCGGGATTGCGTGTGTGTGTGCGCGGGCGATGATGGTATCATTACTGGTAGTGGGAAGCAGATTGATTATGTCCGCAGACGGCGCTGATTGCCGTGCGATATCCGGGATCACTACGCCGACAACGCGCTGCTCAGCGCGCAGCAGCGCCAGCAGCGGGGGCAGCGAAAACGAGCCTTGCGTACCAAAATACAGGATGCGCGGGGAGGCCACCTGATGCCTGACACTGTTCATTGCGTCAAACTGGCGCGGGAACTACCCGGCCTCTCGCGGCAGCCCTTTCCGGGCGAACTGGGTGAGCGCATTCTCGAAAACGTCTCCGCGCAGGGCTGGGAGCTGTGGCGTGAACATTCGACCTTGCTCATCAACCACTATGGCCTGAACCTGGCTGACCCCAGCGCGACGAAAATGCTCGCCGAGGAGATAGAGAAGTTCTTCTTCGGCGAAGACGCGCGTGTGCCCGAGGACTGGGTTCCGCAAGGGCAGGGCACCGGCGCAGGCATCCCCAGCATGGGCGGCAAGGGCGCGCCGATGGGCAAAGGCGCGCCGGCGCGCAAGTGAAAAACCATCACTTAAGCGGCTCAAGCGGAATCTCGGTTTCGATTTCAAAATGCAATAGAGAGTGCGCGCGCCGCAGCGCGGCCTCCACTTGCGCGGGTTCTTCTCCGCGCGCGAAGATAAAGCCCAGATATCCGTCCCCCTCCGGCAGCGGCTGCAGCGCGTAATTCAACTTCGCGGTGATTTCAACGCGCTCGATGCCCGGCAGCGCCTCGGTCGCTTGCACTCCGGTGACGCCGCGCAAAAGCCCGCGCACGGGAATGGGAATCATCATCACGCCGCGGCTGCCGCGTTCAGCCGCCAGGCTGCCGATGGGCAGCCCGGTTGCCTGCCGGAGCACAAGCTCCTCCAGCGAGACTCCAGAGCGGAAGCGCAGCGTGCGCGAGCACAGCCCGCCTATTGAGCGCCCGGCGGACTCGATGGGCCAGACGCCCTCTGCGTTCAGGCGTAATTCTGCGTGCAGCGGCCCGGTGCGCAACCCCAGCGCGCGCGCGGATTCTCGCGTGGCGGCCAGCACGGCTTCCTGCTCGTCCGCGCTCAGCCGCGAGGGGGTGACGTAAATGGTCTCCTCGAAGAACGGCCCTTCGAGCGGGTCGGGCTTGTCGAAGATCGCCAGAGGGCGCAGCCCATTTTCGCCCAGCAATGCTTCCACAGCAACCTCGCGGCCGGGAATGTAATCCTCCACCAGAATGTGCGTGCCCACCGATTTACGCAGAATGGCGCACACCCTCCGCCACGCGCTCTCGAATTCCGCCGCGTTGTCCGCGCGGATGACGCCGCGGCTGCCGTTGAGCAGCAACGGCTTGAGCACGCACGGGTAGCCGCAGCGCGCGGCGATTTTGCTTGCGTCCGCGTCCATCGGAAAGGCGGAGAAGGCGGGGCTGCGCGCCCCGCCGGCGCGCAGCCGCTCGCGCATAATCAATTTGTCGCGCGCGGCCAGTGCCGCGGAAGGGCTGTTGTGCGCCAAGCCGAGGCGGGCGGCCGCCTCGGCGGCGATGACTGTGGCGGCGTCATCCAGAGCTATCACCGCCGCGAGCGGCTCACGTTGTGCTAGCGCGGTCAGCGCGCGCACGGCCTGCTCGCTGTCGCGGAAGTCAAGCGCAAGCGCGACGTTCCATTCCGCCGCCAGCGGCGCGGGCAGGTCCACGCCCCAGCGCACCTGCAGGCCGAGTTTTTGGGCGGCGGCGCCGAAGGGCCGGCCGCGATATGTGTTCGCGGTGGCAAGCAACGCCACTGTGGCTGCACGGACGGGGTGTTCGCTGTTCATATCTCCGAGTGTGCCTGCCGCAATCTTACCGCGATTGCGCCGATCGCGTCCAGTCCGCGTGGGCCGGAAAGAGGGGGTGCGCGTTCATAAGCGCATCGCCTGAGTATTCGCACCACGGCCACCATCATGTACGGGCATGTGGATGGACCGCGCCACTGGGCGGAGAACATCGCGCTGGCGCGCGATGTTCTCCGCGATACCGGCGGG
>CAJWGI010000314.1 GCA_913031335.1 uncultured Anaerolineales bacterium
GCGGGAGTTTACCATGGAATGCACGCCACGTTTGCTGCTCCGAATCCCACGTGAAGCATTCCCACGGTTATCACGGTAACCGAACCCGGTTGCCCGTGAGTTGCGGCAAAATCTACGCTGAAAGAAAGGAGGCGTAGCCCATGAGCATCGCCAAGACGGATGTTTTCGGATATCGCACCGCAAAGCGGGCGGGGAAAATCGAAGTGGTGACCAGCGAACTACTGGAAACCCAACGCCATCTTTCACTCGCCTACACCCCTGGAGTGGCCAAGGTGGTGCTTGCCGTCGCCGACCACGTTGACAAAATTGACGCAATGGCAATACTCATCGACGGACCAGACAACCGGTTAGGAGGCATTACATGATCAAAGGAATTGACAATATCGGCGTGGCAGTCTCTGACCTGAAGCGAGCGGTCGCCTTCTATCGCCAGTAGGGGTTTAAGCAAGGGGATGAGTACGAGGACGGGATTTCTGGTTGTATTATGACATCCGCCAGCGCAGTGCTCTTTCTTTTCAAATCCGAACATCCCAACCCACCACCGGTTGTCCGCCAACCGACGCTGACACATAATCCGCCCGGAATTGATCACATCAGTTTCTCGGTTGCTGACGTGGATCAGGCGTATGCTGAACTTAAGGCGAAAGGGGTTGAATTCTCAGGCGAGCCAGCCAACCAGCGGGGCTTGCGTATTGTAGGGCTTGAAGACCCCGACGGGAATAATCTGTATTTGTTGACGTACGGCGGAACGTAAAGGGTGATGCTTTACGTTTCACGTTTTACCAGTCGTTCTTCCAGCTGGTTGGAGCGGGATCCTAGAATTTCCATTTGTTGCAACCATGTGGTGGCCGCTGTGCGGTTACTGATGTCGCGGGCGTTGATGCGCACGTTCATCGCGGCGCGGCGCGCGGGTCTGGTTCCGGCTGCCGGTCTCTATTAGCTGGCAGCTGCCCGCAGCGCCTCCACTTTGTCGGTGCGCTCCCAGGGCAGATCAAGGTCATCGCGCCCAAAGTGCCCGTAGGATGCGGTCTGGCGATAAATCGGGCGGCGCAAATCCAGGTCGCGGATTATTGCGCCGGGCCGCAGATCGAAGACATCCGCGATGATCGTACTGATTTTCTCGTCCGCGATTGTGCCCGTGCCGAACGTCTCCACATTGATGCTCAGCGGCCGAGCGACGCCGATGGCATAGGCAAGTTGAATCTCGCAGCGTTCGGCCATGTCGGCGGCGACAACATTTTTGGCCACCCAGCGCGCCGCGTAGGAGGCGCTGCGGTCCACCTTGGTGCAATCCTTTCCACTGAATGCGCCCCCACCGTGGCGACCCATGCCACCGTAAGTGTCAACGATGATTTTTCGCCCGGTCAGGCCGGCGTCTCCCTTTGGCCCGCCGGTGACGAAGGCCCCAGTCGGATTGGTGATAATGCGCAGGTCGCCGTTCAGTAATTGGGGCGGCAGCACCGGCATTATCACGTGCTCGGTCACTTGCGCCTCAATTTCCTCCGCCGCGATGCCCGGGTCATGCTGCGTGCTTATGAGCACTGTATCAATCCATTTTGGTTTCCCGTAGCTGTATTCCACCGTGACCTGGCTCTTGCCGTCCGGGCGCATCCACGGAAGGGTGCCATCGCGCCGGACCTGCGCCATCCGCAGAGTGAGTTTGTGCGCAAGGTGAATGGGCATCGGCATGAGCACATCGGTCTCATTGCAGGCGAAGCCAAACATCATCCCCTGATCGCCCGCGCCCACCTTTTCGATTTCAGCTTCCTTCATCTCGCCGGCTTTTGCCTCCATCGCTTTATCGACGCCCAGCGCGATGTCAGCGCTCTGCGAGGAAAGCGCCACCTGCACGCCGCACGTCTCCGCGTCGAAGCCGGTGTCGCTGTGGTTGTACCCGATGTCTCTGACAACCCCGCGCACCAGTTGGTTCAGGTTCACGTAGCAGTCGGTGGTTATCTCACCCAGCAGCATGACGAAACCGGTTTTCACCGCGGCCTCGCAGGCCACACGCCCATGCGGGTCTTGCGCCATAATGGCATCCAGAACCGCATCGCTGATCTGGTCGCACATTTTGTCCGGGTGCCCTTCCGTCACCGATTCGGAGGTGAAAAGCAACCGGGCTGACTTCATAAATGAGTTGCTCACAGTCTTGTTACTCCTTGGCCAGATTGGCCACAAAAAATCCCTTCCACGCGAGAAGGGACTGTACAGACGTTGCAGTGATCTCTCATCTTTCAGACCATGCTGTCGGAATTGGCACCTGCCACGCGCTTGTCAGCCTAAATTCAGCGTTGCCCACGCGCAGTGGTTGCCGAGGCTTCTTCGGGCCGAGCCCTCCGCCTCTCGCGATAAGAGTGTATTGATCTATTTTTTTCGCTTGGA
>CAJWGI010000315.1 GCA_913031335.1 uncultured Anaerolineales bacterium
TGACGGCTTTTCGAACAACATGTGGGCAGAGTGGAAGACGGCGTACCTGCTGCACAAGGTCTGGAAGCGCGACCCCCGCCGTGCGGATGGCGCAACCGTTATGGAAATGGCCGTGTGCCACAGCGCTGCGCTGGCCAATCAGTTCTTTCCGGCTGCCCCACTCGGGGTGCTGGCCGCCGGCGCTCAGGCCGATATTGTCTTTGTGGATTATCACCCCATCACGCCGCTTACGGCTGCCAACCTACCTTGGCACATTCTCTTCGGCTTCGAGGCCAGCATGGTTGATACCACTATTTGTGCCGGAGAAGTGCTCATGCGCAATCGGGAATTGCTTACTCTGGATGAAGCGGAAATCACGGCGCGCAGTCGCGAACTAGCTGCTGCGGTCTGGAAACGTTTTTCAGACTGAGAGATGGCCGCCATGAAAAAACCTCCCACCATTGCAATCATCGGTGGCACCGGCGCCGAGGGGCTGGGCCTGGGGTTCCGTTGGGCGCAGGCCGGGTATGCGGTCACGATTGGCTCGCGTACATTGGAGAAAGCACTTTCCAGAGTTGCCGAGTTAAACGCCCGCCTCTCCGATGGCAAGCTGGCGCTGCAGGGCAAGGAAAACTTTGCCGCGGTGCAAGCCTGCCGGCTTTCCGTTCTGACCGTCCCATACCGGGCGCATGAGGCCACGCTGCTGGAATTGAAGGGCGCGCTGCAGGGTAAGATTCTGGTGGATGTGACCGTGCCGCTTGTGCCGCCGAGAGTTGACCGCGTGCAGCTGCCGCCGGGGCGCGCTGCCGGCCTGGAGGCGCAAGCGCTGCTGGGGGCGGGAGTGCGGGTGGTCTCCGCCTTTCAGAACATCTCGACTAAGCACATGCGCGCGGCGGAGCGACAGATTGACTGCGATGTACTGGTATGCGGCGATGACGCGGAAGCACGGGCCGAAGTAATCCGATTGGTGCAGGCGGCCGGAATGTCGGGGTTGCATGCCGGGCCACTGGCAAATGCGGTGGCGATTGAATCGCTCACGCCGGTGCTCATAAGTCTGAACAAGCATTACGGGGTGAAGGATGCGGGCATCCGCGTCACCGGTATTCCCCGAGCGGATGATTAAGACCGTGTCCGGAGTCGGGCCGACAGCGCCCAGCGCTTGACTGCATTTGGAGCATGAGTGCACGCGCCCAAATTACGCTGACGGCGCTCGCGGACATCCCGCTGGTGCAGCCGGGCGATGACCTCGTGGATATCGTTCTGGATGCCTTGCAGCAGAGCGACATATTGCTGCGGCCGGGCGATGTGCTGGTGATTGCGCAGAAAATTGTCTCCAAGGCGGAAGACCGTTACGTAGATTTGGGCGAGATTAACCCCTCGCGCCGCGCGCGCGCCCTTGCGGCCGAGGTGGAGAAGGACCCACGCCTTGTCGAAGTAATTCTCTCCGAATCGAGCGAGGTGGTGCGCAACCGGCCGGGGGTGCTGGTTGTGGCCCATCGGCTGGGATTTGTGCTTGCAAATGCGGGCGTGGACAGCTCCAACGCAGAGCAGGGTTCGGGCAGCGAGCGAGTGCTGCTGCTCCCGCGCGACCCGGATGGCACATGCGCCGATATTCGGCGGGAACTGAGCGTACACACGAGCACTCAAGTGGGTATCATTATTAACGACAGCCATGGCCGCGCTTGGCGCAATGGCACAGTTGGAGTGGCGCTGGGGGCCGCCGGGATGCCGGCGCTGCTGGATTTGCGCGGGGCGCCCGACCTTTACGGGGAACGGCTGGAGGCCACTCAGGTCGGTCTTGCCGATGAGATTGCCGCGGCGGCCTCGGTGCTGATGGGGCAGGGTGCTGATGGGCAGCCGGTTGTGCATGTTCGGGGGCTGCCTTATCCTCTGCGCGTCGGCGCTGCTGCTGAGTTGCTGCGCGCGAAGAGCAATGATCTTTTTCGATGACCGGGAGGAAACATGACTACTGCAATACCTGAAAAATACTTGGATCTGCTTTCGTGGGAGAAAAAGGCTTTCGCCCACCTTTCCCTTGTTCTGAACGATGGCTCTCCGCACGTCACGCCGGTCTGGTTTGACTATGATGGGGAATACATGATTCTCAACAGCGCCGTCGGCAGGGTGAAGGACAAGGTTTTGCGGCGCAGCGGGGTGGCGGCGCTGGCGATTTCTGACCCGGACAACCCGTATCGATACATGCAGATTCGCGGGCGGGTAGATGAGATTACCGAAAAGAGCGCGCGCGCGATGATAGACCGTCTTTCGCAGAAATACACCGGCAAACCGTATCAGTGGTATGAAGGCGAAACGCGCGTGACGTACAAAGTGCTGCCGGAATTTGTCTCAACGATGGGATGATGTGGACGCAACCGATTTGTTGTCGCTCAT
>CAJWGI010000316.1 GCA_913031335.1 uncultured Anaerolineales bacterium
CATGCCGCCGCCAATCAGCACGCGATCAGCCCGTTCCAGCAAGCTCGCAATCACGTCGATTTTGTCAGAGATTTTCGCGCCGCCGAGAATAGCGACAAATGGCCGCCCCGGCCGGCTCAAGGCTCGCCCAAGGTAGTCCAGTTCCTTTTCCAGCAGCAGCCCGGCCACCGTCGGCAAATGCTGCGCCACGCCCACCGTCGATGCATGCGCGCGGTGCGCCGCGCCAAATGCATCGTTCACAAACACGTCCGCAAGCTCCGCAAGTTCACGCGCCATCTGTGCGTCATTCCGGTTCTCCCCAGCGTGAAAGCGCGTGTTCTCCAGCATCAGTAGCTCGCCGGGAAGCAGGCGTTCCGCCGCAGCGTGAGCTGCATCGCCAAGGCAATCTTCCGCGAATTGCACACCTCGGCCCAAAATGCCTTCCAGTACTGCCGCAACCGGCCGCAGCGAAAGCGCAGGCACACATGCCCCATTTGGCCGCCCAAGGTGCGAGCACAGAATCACCGCGGCCGCCCGGTCGAGCAGGTCACACAGCGTTGGCACCGCCGCCCGAATGCGCGTGTCGTCAGCAACTCGACCATCCGCAATCGGCACGTTGAAATCAACGCGCACCAGCACGCGCCTATTGCGCACATCAACGTCATGGATGGTCTTACAATCCATCCGTTATAGGGTCTGCGCCACTCTTGCGGTCAAATCTGCAGTGCGACAGGCATAGCCCCACT
The DNA here is from genome assembly GCA_913031335.1 of uncultured Anaerolineales bacterium. GTDB lineage: Bacteria > Chloroflexota > Anaerolineae > Anaerolineales > UBA11657 > CAJWGI01. Next base: position 726 of record CAJWGI010000316.1, read on the forward strand.
CATTGTCGTACCAGGCCACAACCTTCACCAGATGCCCGCCCATCACCAGCGTGCTGCGGGCATCAATCGTCGATGAGCGTGGGTCTCCCCGATAATCCGAAGACACCAGCGGTTCATCGCTATAGCCGAGGATGCCGTGCATCGGCCCCTTCTGCGCGGCTGCCCTCAGCGCGCGGTTCACTGCGTCCACTGTCGCGTCGCGCTCGACTACCGCCACAAAATCGACAATCGACACCGTGGCGGTAGGCACGCGCAGCGCATATCCATCGAATCTCCCCCGCAATTCAGGAATCACCAGCGCCACCGCCCGCGCCGCACCAGTGGTGGTCGGGATGATGTTCTGGGCGGCAGCGCGCGCTCGGCGCATGTCTTTGTGAACCACATCGAGAATACATTGATCGTTTGTGTAGGCATGAATCGTGGTCATCACTCCGTGCTTGATGCCAAAGGCGTCGTTGACAACCTTGGCCGGCGGCGCAAGGCAGTTGGTGGTGCACGACGCATTGGAAAGCACGTGATGGCGAGCGGGGTCGTACTTGTCATCGTTCACTCCAAGCACGATGGTCACATCCTCATTCTTTGCCGGCGCAGAGATAATCACTTTCTTCGCGCCGCCTCGCTCGATATGCAACCTAGCCCCCGGCTTGCCCGCATCCGCATCCCCTGCAGCGTCGACAAATAGTCCGGTGGATTCAATCACTACCTCCACCCCGAGGTCGCTCCAGGGAATGTCACCCGGATTGCGCTCGCTAAAAGCCCGTACCGGTTCCGAATCAATCACCAACCCGTCATCGACGAATTCCACCGTACCGGGGTAGCGCCCATAAGTAGAATCGTAGCGAAATAGATGCGCGTTCGCATTTGCGTCAGCGAGGTCGTTGATGGCCACCACCTGCAGCGTCTCGCCATGGCGCTCATTGATGGCCTTAAGGGCCTGGCGGCCGATGCGCCCAAAACCGTTGATTCCCACCTTTGTTCTTCTCATCAGTAGAGCCTCCAAATTGATCATTATTTTCTCTAAATCCTTATCGCCATTCCCGCTGCCATCACAGCTTCGGGACCGGTTGGCCGTTTTTCAAAAGCCGCAGCAACACCGTGGCCAGTTTCTCCGGGTCATGACGCCATGGGGATTTCTCATCCACTACGTCAGCCGAAATTACCTGTCCCGCGCCGTTGATATTTTCCCCACCCGTAACCCATTCCATACCTGGCAACAAGGCGTCATCACAGTGATTGTTGGCAAGCACGATTGGAAACAGGCTACATCCAGTGTGCGCATTAAGGATTTGAATGTGCTGTCCCACAGAGATTCTATCGGTCTCTCCCTGCTGGGTGGCCACGTTGCATACATACACGCACAGCGCACGGCTTGACTGGATAGCGGAAGCGATATCACGCACCAGAAGATTCGGCAGCACGCTGGTGAACAGGCTGCCCGGTCCGGCCACAATCAGGTTAGCACCCAATATCGCCTGCACCGCCTGCGGGTACGCCGAGGCCTGCTGCGGATGCAAGTGTACGCGCTCGATCACGCCCTTCTTATCTGGAATGGTAGATTCTCCTATTACCCGCAGCGCGGGTTCCTGATCGCTTTCACGCACATCCGCCGTCAGGCTCACGTTGTCAAGCGTGGATGGAAG
>CAJWGI010000317.1 GCA_913031335.1 uncultured Anaerolineales bacterium
TCTGTTTTGAGTGAGAAATCAGGAGTACTCTTCGCGAAGATTATAGCACGCGGGGTGGCGTCTCCAACGTTGGTTACCATCGCCGGACTCCCCAACCGACGGAGTGTCAACGATCAACGCACGGCTCACTGACCTGTGCTAAACTCGCGCAAACGTACACCCCCCGTCAGAGGAGCACCCGTCATGGAATACCGCAATCTGGGCCGCACTGGCTTGAAAGTTCCGGAACTGTGCCTAGGCACGATGCAGTTCGGATGGTCGGTGAGCGAGGCCGACTCGGTCGAAGTGCTCTCGGCCGCTTTCGAGGCCGGCATCAACTTCATCGATACAGCCGACATGTACTCGCGCTGGGTGGATGGCAACCCCGGCGGCGTCGCGGAGACGATAATCGGAAAGTGGATAAAGCAGCGCGGCATCCCGCGCACGGAACTGGTGATTGCTACTAAAGTGCGCGGGCGCATGGGCGCAGGGCCGAATGACGAGGGCCTCTCACGCAAGCACATATTCGATTCCGTTGAAGGCTCGCTGCAACGGCTTCAGATCGAGACGATAGACCTGTACCAGACCCACTGGCCCGACGAGGAGACGCCCGTCGATGAGACCCTGCGCGCGCTAGACGATTTGGTGCGGCAGGGCAAAGTACGCTACATCGGCTGCTCCAACTATCCGGCCTGGCGTCTGATGCAGGCGCTGTGGAGCAGTGACCGGCTCGATCTGGCGCGCTTCGATAGCCTGCAGCCGCACTACTCGCTCGTCCATCGCGCCGAGTACGAGTGCGAACTGCCAGCGGTTTGCCGGCGATACGGCCTCGGCGTCATCCCCTACAGCCCGCTTGCGGGCGGCTTCCTGACTGGCAAGTACCGCAAAGACAAGCCGCTGCCGGAAAGCGTGCGCGCCGACAGCGCGCAAAAGCACATGACCGCGGAAAACTGGGCCGTGCTCGGCAAGTTAGAATCATTGGCGAAGGCGCGCGGGAAGTCCATCTCGCAGATGGCGCTCGGCTGGTTGCTCTCGCGGCCGGAAATAACCGCGCCAATCATCGGGCCGCGCACAATCACGCAGTTGAACGACAATCTCGGAGCGGCGGGCTTGCGCCTGAAGACCGCGGAAATGGAGGTTCTGGATAAGGTGCGTCAATGAAGTACGTAGCCGCCATCGACCAGGGCACCACCAGTACCCGCTGCATGCTCTTTGACCATCATGGGCAAGTCGCCAGCAGCGCCCAGAAGGAACACGAACAAATCTATCCCCAACCCGGCTGGGTGGAACACGATGCACTCGAAATCTGGCAGCGCGCGCAGCAAGTGACTCGCGCAGCCGTGGAGAAAGTCGGGGCGCAGCCCGGCGAGGTCGCCGCTGTGGGTATCACCAACCAGCGCGAAACCACCGTTGTCTGGAACAAATATAGCGGTGAGCCCTATCACAACGCAATTGTCTGGCAAGATACGCGCACTGCCGAACTGTGCGGGCATCTGGCCGCCGATGGTGGACAAGACCGTTTCCGCGCCTGCAGCGGGCTACCGTTGGCGACTTATTTTTCCGGCCCCAAAATCATGTGGATGCTGGAAAATATACCCGGCCTGCGCGCTGCTGCCGAGCGTGGCGAAGCGCTCTTTGGCAATATCGATAGCTGGCTGATCTGGAACCTGACCGGTAGTCACGTCACCGATGTGACCAACGCCAGCCGCACGCTGCTGCTCAATCTGGAGACGCTGGATTGGGATGCGGAGATACTGCACGCACTGGATATCCCGCACCAGATGCTTCCACGCATCGTGCCCTCCAGCGATCCGACTGCCTGGGGGGAGACGGCTGCCAGCGGCGCATTCGGGGCATCCATTCCGGTCTGCGGCGATTTGGGTGATCAGCAAGCAGCCCTTGTCGGTCAGACCTGTTTCGATGTTGGCGAAACCAAAAACACCTACGGCACCGGTTGTTTCATGTTGCTCAACACCGGTCTCGATCCAGTCCCCTCGACCAGCGGGCTACTGACCACGGTGGCATACAAATTGGGCGACCAACCGGCGACCTACGCGCTCGAAGGTTCCATCGCCATCACCGGCGCGCTGGTGCAGTGGCTGCGCGATAATCTGGGGTTGATCAACAACGCCGCCGAAGTCGAGGCGCTGGCCGCTACGGTGGACGACAACGGCGGCATCTATTTTGTTCCGGCTTTCTCCGGCCTGTTCGCGCCACATTGGCGCGCGGACGCACGCGGCGCGATTGTCGGGCTGACGCGCTATATCAATAAAGGTCATCTGGCGCGCGCCACGCTGGAAGCCACTGCTTATCAGACGCGCGAGGTGCTGGAGGCGATGCGCAAAGATTCTGGCGTGGAAC
>CAJWGI010000318.1 GCA_913031335.1 uncultured Anaerolineales bacterium
TTGGGAGGATTCTGCGGGCCAGAAAGAATGGGTGGGTGGCTGCAGGGCGTTTGGCAAAGCCATCTGGGAAGCCCTCGGCGAGCGCCGCAATCCGGATATTGTTTTCGAGCACCCGGGCGAAGCGACTATTCCCACCAGCATCTTTGTGTGCGAGGCGGGCGGAATGGTGGTCATCTGCGCGGGGACAACTGGATACTCGGCCTCCGTGGACTTGCGCTACCATTGGGTGCGCCAGAAACGTCTGCAAGGATCACACGGCACCAATGACGAGCAAGCGGCGGCCTATAATCAACTCGTTTGCGATGCCAAGATCGACCCGTGTCTGGGCGAGGTGTACCGGTTTGAGGATATCGGCCAGGCGCACGCGGAAATGGAAGAGGGCAGAGTGGTGTTCGGCAATCGGGTCGCGTTGGTGGGCGCACCCGAAAAAGGACTGGGTCGGAATAATGCATAAAGAGAGACCGCTCGATGAGTAAGGCAGAATCGATCCGCGCAGCTGCCCGAAAACACTGCGAGCAAGTCATCTTGCCCGAGGTCACGGCATGGGAAGCGACGACGCGATATCCGCGAAAGGCCGCCGTAACGGCAGCCGCGGATGGACTACTCGGTCTCTACTGCCCGACTGAATTCGGCGGCCAGGGTCTTACCTTTCCCGAAGCCATACCTGTCTTCGAGGAGTTTGGCCGGGGAGCGGGGCTGTATGCCTTTTCGCTCTCAATGCACAACATAGTAGCGTACGCCGTCTCCGGTTTCGGCCAGCCCTCGTTTCGCAATGCGTGGATGCTGCGCCTCACGTCCGGTGCAGCCCTAGGCGGGTTCGTTCTTACTGAGCCACAGTCCGGGTCCGATGCAGCCGGGTTGCGTACGTGCGCCGAGATCGGCGCTGACGGCTCATATACCATCAATGGTAGCAAAGCCTGGGTCTCGCTAGCCGGTGTCGCCGACATTTACCTTGTCGTTGTCAAAACGAATCCTGAACCCGGGCACAAAGATATAGCCATGGTCGCGGTACCGAGGGAAACAGTCGGAGTGCGCTTTGGCGAACCGTATGACAAGCTCGTCTCGCCCTTTCTCCCAATAGCAGACATGTTTCTTGAGAACGTCACTGTGCCCGCTGACCACGTGATTTTGCCGCCCGGTCAGGGCCTGAGTGGCTCGCTGATGGCGATTGACATCGCCCGCACTTCAATCGCCGCCGGCTGCTGCGGCCTAATGTCTGCTGCGCTGGACACCGCGCTCATTTATGCTAGGGACCGCAAGATGTTTGGCAAGTCGGAGATCGACTTCCAGGGAATTCAGTGGATGTTGTCTGACGTGGCAACGGACTTGGAAGCTAGCCGCTTGTTTTACGGACGCGCCGCGGAACTCCTGGGTGGTCGCGAGGGTGCCGTCGCCGCCGCGCACGCCAAGCGATTTGCGCCTGATGCAGCCGTGCGGGCAACCGGTACCTGCATGCAGATGCTCGGCGCCTACGGTCTTCTGGCTCCGTACGTGCTGGAGAGGATGTATCGTATCGCGCCGGTGATGAAAGTGGTGGACGGCACCACCGAAATCCAGCGCGTGGTGATTGCGCGCGCGCTGCAAAAGTACGCGTCCACGCTCCCGCCGACGGAAAACTCTCAGACGCGGCCCTGACGATCCTCTGAGACCAGGCCGCTGCTTGGCCCACTCTCTGAGAGTGTATCGGGTTGCTGTACGCGTTTCGCGTATCGGGGTATAAGCAAACTTTCAGGTAAGAACAAGGCTGCTTCGCGTGTCAAATACCCGCTTTCCCTGGATGCGTTTCGGAGGGTTCTCTGTCCTGCGCGCGCAGGACAGCGCGCGGTCGGCGAAGGATTGTTAGGACTGCAGGCGCTTGTTCTTCGGGTCGTAGGCCGGTTGTGTCAGCACGTTGGCGGCCCTTTTTTCTCCAAGGATTTCAATCTCGAAAACAGAGTCCGGCGCTGCATATTGCGGCGTCACATAAGCAAAAGCCAGGCTCTTGCCGACGCCGTGACCGTAGCCGCCAGAGGTCGCCACGCCGATGACTTCACCCTCCGCCCAGATCGGTTCGCCGCCGCGCACATCGGCGTCTTCGGCATCCACTTCGGTGTACACCAGGCAGGTGTTGACGCCACTTTGCTTCCGGCGCAGCAGCGCTTCGCGCCCGACGAAATCCGTCTTCTCGTAGCAAACGAAGCGTTCCATGTCGGCCTCGATCATGGTGATTTCGTTTGTCAGTTCCGCGCCCCATCCGCGGTAGGCTTTTTCCATGCGCAGGCTGTTGACGGCGTAAACCCCGAAATCGGCGATGCCAAACTCCTCACCCGCAGAGCAGACAGCATCATATGTCTTTT
>CAJWGI010000319.1 GCA_913031335.1 uncultured Anaerolineales bacterium
AAGCCACATACCACTTCTGACGCCGCCGGCCCATGACATCTGGACATCAATGAGATAGGGTACGCCTATGATTATCGCTGAACAAAAATCGCTGGACGAAATCAAGAACCTACTGGGCGATGGAAAACGGGTATTGGTCGTCGGCTGTGGCACGTGTGTGACCGTGTGCTTCGCCGGCGGCGAAAAGGAGGCCGGGATCCTAGCCACAACGCTGCGGATGAACACTCAGCTTAACGGTGACCCCAAGGCCGTCACCCACCTAACCGTACAGCGCCAATGTGAATCGGAGTACCTGGACACTATCCAGGATCAGGTGTCGGAGGCCGACGTGGTGCTCTCGGTCGGTTGCGGCATAGGCGTCCAAGCGCTGGCAGAGAAGTACTCTGACGCACTCGTAGTGCCCGGACTGAACACCAGTTTCATGGGACAGCCGCTGGAGCAGGGAGTGTGGGCCGAGCGTTGCCAGGCCTGCGGCTCATGCGTGCTCGGCGTGACAGGCGGAATCTGCCCGATTGCGCGATGCTCAAAACAACTATTGAACGGCCCTTGCGGCGGCACAGACGATGGGCGCTGCGAGATTGACGCTGATCTTGAGTGCGCCTGGCAGTTAATTTATGACAAGTTAAAAACGCAGGAGCGGATGCACTTGTTGATGGATATCACCCCGCCGAAAGATTGGAGCTCGTCACGCGATGGGGGGCCGCGCAAGATTGTGCGCAAAGACCTGCGGCTGCCCGGGCAGGAAATGAGCAATGACGAGCGATAACGGCTACAAGTCCGGCAGCAATCTGGAGCGTATGCTCCGCGCCGGCCACTTCGCAGTGACCACAGAACTTGGCCCGCCGAAGAGCGCCGACCCCGATGTTATCCGAGAGAAAGCGGCGATACTCAAAGGCTTCGCCGACGCGACCAACATCACCGACAACCAGGCCGCTGTTGTGCGCATGTCGTCCATCGGCGCCAGCGCGATTACGTTGCAGGCGGGCGTGGAACCGGTGATGCAGATGACCTGCCGGGACCGCAACCGCCTTGCCATGCAATCCGATCTACTGGGTGCGCATGCGCTCGGGCTGCGCAACGTCCTGTGCCTGTCAGGTGACCACCAGGTTTTCGGGAATCACCCGCAGGCGAAAAACGTCCACGATCTTGACTCGCTGCAACTGGTGCAAATGGTCACAGATTTCCGCGAAAAAGGCTGCTTCCAGTGCGGCGAAGAAGTTGAAGGCGATTCCCCGCGCTTTTTCGTCGGTGCCGCTGCGAACCCGTTCGCCACACCGCTGGAATGGAGACCGCTACGCCTCGGCAAGAAAGCCAAAGCCGGCGCGGACTTCATCCAAACACAACTGGTGTTTGACCTGCCTCGCTTTCGTGAGTTCATGAAAGAGGTGGTGGATTTGGGCGTGCACGAACAAGTTTACATCCTGGCGGGGGTCGGGCCACTCAAGTCGCCCGGCATGGCTCGCTACATGCGCGATAAGGTTCCCGGTCTGAATGTCCCAAATGAATTCGTAGAACGGATGACGGCTGCGGGCAGCGGCATCGAAGACAAGCCGACCCGCTCAGCCGCTTGGCGCGAGGCCGGCATCGCAATCTGTGTCGAGCTGATACAGCAAATGCGCGAAATCCCTGGCGTGGCCGGCGTGCACATTATGGCCATCGAGTGGGAAAAGGCAATACCGATCATCACCAAACAGGCAGGTCTTTTGCCAAGGCCCAGCGCATAGAGGATCCGATTTCACGCTGTCCGAATGAAGTAAGTTTATGACCATCACTGAGATACATTCCGATTTCACCGAGCGCGTTTGCAGTGCAAGCGGCGAGAACGCCTTCCTCTGCTACCAATGCGTAAAATGCACGGCCGGTTGTCCTCTAGCGGATTACTTTGACCTGACCCCGAATCAGGTCATGCGCGCCGTGCAACTGGGGCAGGAGGACCTGGCGCTAGACGCAAAAACACCTTGGTTGTGCGCCAGCTGCCAGACATGCACCACCCGCTGCCCGCAAGGTATCGACGTCGCCCGCGTAATGGACATGCTGGCGACAATGGCGCTAAAAGATGGGCGTAAACCGTCCGTCCCCGAGACAGTGCTATTCAACAAAGTGTTCCTGCGCGATGTGAATATACTCGGACGAATCTATGAATTAGGCCTGATAGCCGAACTGAACCTTCGCACCGGACAGCCTCTCAAAGATGTGGGCATGGGGATCAAGATGTTGCGCAAGGGCAAGATGAAAATGCTGCCGAAAGTTGCTCGTCCGCTCCGGCGCGCCAGTGGCAAGACGCCTGAGCCAAAACCGAATCAGATTGCCTATTATCCCGGCTGTTCGC
>CAJWGI010000320.1 GCA_913031335.1 uncultured Anaerolineales bacterium
CCGGAGAGCGCGATAGCGGGGTCGCCCAGCCTATCTTTGACCTCGTCCCACAACGCGGCTGCCCGCAGGCTGCTTTCAATCGCCTCATCCAACCGCGCGCGCCGACGTTCGCCGGCAAGTTCCAGTCCATAGCTTATGTTCTGCCTGATTGAGAAGGGCAATGGGATGGGCTGCGCAAAGACAATGCCCACCCGTCGACGGAGCGTGACCACGTCAACGCTGGAAGTGAGAATGTTCACCCCGTCGAGCAGCACCGAGCCAGAGATGCTCACATCGACCATATCGTTGAGCCGGTTAAGCGTGCGCAGCAGCGTGCTCTTGCCGCCTCCGGCGGGGCCAAAAAGCGCAGTAATTGCGTTGGCCGGAATGTCGAAATGGATGTCGCGCAGCGATTCGGTTCCGTCATCCTCGTAACGGACGGAGAGATGATTGATGCGGATTTTGGGTTCAGGCACCGTTTCGCTTACCATTGTCGTTTGCGCCGCTGCCAGCTGCGCACACTGGCGGCCAATATGTTCATAGCTAGCACAAAAGTGAGCAACACTGCGGCAGTGCCATATTGAATCTGAACGGGCATGCCGGGAACTTGGGTGGAGATGACAAAAAGGTGGTAGGGCAGCGCCATGGTCTGGTCGAATACGGAGCCGGGCAACCGCGGCAGGAAAAACGCTGCGCCGGTGAAGAGGATTGGCGCTGTTTCACCCGCGGCCCGCTCCAGCCCGAGTATCACCCCGGTAAGAATGCCGGGCAGCGCCTGTGGTAGCACGATGCGGCGAATGGTCTGCCAGCGCGTGCCTCCCATGCCGATGCTGACCACCCGGAAGCTCTGCGGCACAGCTCGCAACGCTTCCTCCGCGGTGCTGATTATCACCGGCAGTGTCATGATTGAAAGGGTGAGACAGGCAGCTACGATTGATGAGCCAAGTTTCAGGAAGAGCACAAACAGACCCAGTCCGAACAAGCCGTAGACCACGGAGGGGATGCCGGCCAGGTTGACGATTGCCAGCCGGATGGCTCGCGTCCAGGCAGTGTCATGGGCGTATTCAGAGAGGTAGATGGCTGCGCCCAATCCCAACGGAACGGAAATCAAACCGGTGCCCAACGCAAGATAAGCAGTGCCGACTATAGCGGGCCAGATTCCGCCAGCGCGCATTCCATTGCGCGGCATTTCCACCAGGAATTCCCATGAGATGGCGTCAGCGCCGGAGACGAAGATTGCGCCGACCACGATGATGATGGGAGCCACGGTCAGGAGCGCGGCGACTCCAATGGCCATAAAAGCGATTCGTTCGGTCTGGTATCGAGATAAATGCATGCGCGTTCAGACCTCGGTCAAGAGAGCAATCGCTCCGCTCGCCTGCGGGCGCGGAACAGCACCGCCGAGGCGGTCAGGTTGACTGCAAGGCTTATCAGGAACAATGTCAGGCCGATGGTAAAGAGGACGTGATAATGCACGCTGCCGTTTGCCACCTCGCCCATCTCGGCTGCGATGGTAGCCGTCATGGTTCGCAGCGGCATGAAAAGTGCGTTCAATCCGGCGGGAATTTGCGGGGCGTTGCCCGTGACCATCATCACGGTCATGGTCTCTCCCATGGCACGCCCGATGCCCAGCATTATCGCGGTGAGTACGCCGGAGCGGGCAGCCGGGAGCGCCACCCGCCAGATAGTCTGCCAGCGGGTGGCGCCCAGCGCGAGCGCCGCATCGCGATAGGCTTTGGGTACCGCATCCAGTGCGTCTTCTGCCACGCTGACGATTGTCGGGATGGCCATTCCCGCCAGCAGCACCGCGCCGGTGAACGCGGTAAGGCCGGTGGGGACGTGCAGTATCCTTCGTACCAGAGGGGCCAGCACAAGGATGCCCAGGAAACCGAGAACCACTGAAGGGATCCCCCCGAGCACCTCCACCAGCGGTTTCAGCAATTCACGCAGCCAGCGCGGCGCTATTTCAGCGATGTAGACTGCCGTCATTAACCCGAACGGGATGGCTATGAGAGCGGCGCCCAGCGTAATTACCAGTGACCCGCTCAGGAGCGGCAGAATGCCGAAGTAATCTTCGATGGGATACCAGCGGCGGCTGAATAAATCGCCGGTTTCGATTTCGCCGAAAGTGGGCAGCGTCTCCCGCATCAAGAAGACGAAAATAAGCGCGACGAACACGACAGCCGAATATCCGGCGACGCGTACCAACGTCTCTAAGAGAATCTCAAACGGGTTTCGGCGTGTGGCTTTGCGCGTACTGATAGTCATGGTCCTTGGTCCGTCTTCCAATGTCGGGTGAATCGGCGGCTCATTCGAGAGGCACGAAACCCAACTCCTTGACAAT
>CAJWGI010000321.1 GCA_913031335.1 uncultured Anaerolineales bacterium
AGCCAAATTGCCGCCCACACTGTAACGCCGCTGGCTACCGCCCTGCGCCAATCGCGCCTCCAGCGCCGGAATCCTCGCCGGAGTGAGCGGTACTTTGAGTAGAGCGTGGCTGGCGGGCAGCCAGCTGAACTCGCGCAGCTGCTGCCAGAGAGCGGCTTCCCTTTCCCCGGTGATTACCTCGCCACCGCCCAACAGTTCACCAAGCCGACGCAGCCGCCCAGCCAACGCCGGCGATTGCCCACCCAGTCTCACTCGCAGAGTGGCCGACAGCTGCAACTCGAGCGCGGAGATATCCAGTGGAGAGCGCGACAACTCAGTCATGGCCGCCAGCGCCTTGTTAAGGCTGTCATATTCCAGTTCCATTGTGCCAAATTGCTCCGCGAGCGGGAACACTTTGAACGTGACCTCGGTAATCACCCCGAGCCTGCCAAGGCTGCCCACCATCATTTTCGGAAAATCGAAGCCACTGGCGTTTTTTACCACGCGGCCACCCCCACGGAGCAGCTTCCCCGCGCCGGAGACCCATTGCACCCCGAGCACGAAATCGCGCGCGCCGCCAAAGCGATAGCGCCCCGGCCCACTCAATCCGGCCGCAAGGGCGCCACCCAGCGTCGCCCCGCGCCCGCCAAACGGCGGGTCAAAGGGTAGCCACTGCCCGTTTTCTGCCAGCATCGCCTTGACCTCGGCGAGCGGCGTGCCCGCCCGCGCGGTAAAAGTGAGTTCCTCCGGGCGGTATTCCAGCACACCGCTTAGCGTGGAAAGATCCAGCGTGGTTTCCCCGGCAGTCGGGGTAGAGAGCGCGCTCTTGCTGCCACCACCACGCGGACGTAACAGCGCAGACGTTTGCCGCACGGCTTCTTGCACTTCCTCGGGAGAAGTAGGGCGAATCATCTGCGCCCGCCGTCACCCTACCCGCAAGATGAAAACACCAGCACCGCTTCAAACACCCGGCACTCGCTCCCCGGGAAACATCTTGCCCGCGTTTGCGATTCCGCGCGGGTCGATTTCGCGCGAAAGCCGCCGCATCATTTCCATATCCGCTTCCGCGAACATGTCGGGCATGTACTCGCGTTTTTCCATGCCCACACCGTGCTCGCCTGTGATGACGCCTCCGCGGCGCACGCACATCTGAGTAATCTCGCCGGCAAGCGCCTCCGCGCGTTCGAGCATCCCCTCCTGGCTGCCGTCAAAAAGCACGTTGGGGTGCAGGTTGCCGTCTCCGGCATGGAAGACATTCGCCACCCGCAATCTGTAGCGCGCGCTCATTTCATCGATTTCGGCCAGCGCCGCGCCAAGTTGGCTGCGCGGCACCACCCCATCCTGAACAATGTAAGCCTGACTGATGCTCCCCAGCGCGGCGAAGGCACCTTTGCGCCCCTTCCAGATCAGCGCCCGCTCGGCCTCGTCCTGCGCGCTGCGCACGCTGTAGGCCGCCGAGGTGCCGATGATCTTCTCTAGCGCGATGAAGTCAGCCTGCACCTGATTTGCCTCGCCCTCCAGCTCGACTATGAGCAGCGCGGCGGCGTCGGTGGGGTAACCGGCATCGAGGGATTGCTCCACCGCCTGAATTGTCAAGTTGTCCATAATCTCGATTGCACCTGGCAGCAGCCCGGAAGCCACCACGGCAGCCACCGCCTCTCCGGCTGTCGCCATGCTGTTATATGCAGCCAGCACGGTGCGATAGGCCTCCGGCTGCGGCAGCAGCCGCAGCGTGATTTCCAGCGCTATGCCGAACAGACCCTCCGAGCCCACGAACAACCCGACCCAATCCGGGCCGACACCCTCAAGGCTCTCGCCACCCAGATCCACCACTTCGCCATCAGGCAACACCGCCTTAATTCCGAGCACATGATTGCTGGTCATGCCGTTCTTCAGGCAGTGTGCGCCCCCGGCATTGAAAGCTACGTTGCCACCAACCGTGCACACCGGCTCACTGGAGGGATCAGGTGCATAATACAGACCGTGCGGTGAGGCCGCCTCTGAGACAGCGAGGTTAGGCGCTCCGGCCTCCACCACCGCCAGGCGCTGCTCCGCGTCCAAACGCACGATGCGGTTCAAACGGTTCAACGCGATGACGATGCCAGCCTCGTTGGGAAGCGAGCCGCCAGAAAGGCTGGTGCCGCTTCCGCGCGCCACAAAAGGCACGCTATCACGATGGCACAGTCGCACCGTCTCGATAACTTCAGCCTGAGATTCCGGGAGCACCACCGCGCGCGGAAGCGCGCTATAAGTCGTCAGCGCGTCCGATTCGTAGGTGATGAGCTGAGCCCGCTCGCTGAGCAATCGCTCGGCGGGAAAGATGCCCGCAAGTTCAGTGAG
>CAJWGI010000322.1 GCA_913031335.1 uncultured Anaerolineales bacterium
CAATACCGCGCATATGACGCTGCGCACACCGGGCGAAATCGTGAGCGCGGCCGCTGCTGACATTCACCCACCGGGGTATTATATGGCGCTGACCGGATGGAGCCGCATGGCGGGCCGCTCAGAATTCGCGCTGCGCGGGCTCTCTTCCTTCGCCGGGATCGTGCTTCTTGCCGTGCTTTATAGGCTAGGGCGAGATGCGTGGGGATCATCAGGGGGATTAGTGGCTGCCTTGTTCGGCGCCGTGCATCCGGCGCTGGTGTACTACTCGCAGGAAGCGCGCGTGTACATGCTGGCGTCGATGCTCGGCTCTGTTGCGGTCTTTGTGGCCGGAAAGCTACTGGCAGGGAAGGGTGGGGAACGCGCGCGTGGATTGGCGTTCGCCTACGTGGGCGTCGGGGCGGCCGGGCTCTACAGCCACTATACCTTTGCCTTCGTGCTCCTCGCAATTAATCTGGCTGCTTTGTGGCAATTCTTTCGCGGAAGATCAAGGTATTTGAGATTAAGTGTAAGCAATTGGGTGCTGTTGCAGCTTGGCGTCCTCGCCGTGTACGGTCCGTGGATGCCGACCGCAATCCGGCACCTGACGACATGGCCCGCGTCGCGGGTGCGCCTGCCGTGGCTGACTGCTGGAGCTGAGATGTGGCGCTGGCTTTCATTCGGGCCGACGATAGAGACCGCGGATGCAGTGCCGGGTACGCTCGCGCTCGCGCTATTGGTGGTGGCCGGTGCCGTTTTGGGCGGTGGAGGCGCAGGCACTCTGATGTGGTTGCTTGTGCCTGCCGGGTTAACGCTTTCGTTCGGCCTGTTTAGTGAGGCCTTTGCCAAGTTCCTGCTTATGGCAGTGCCGGCGGTGCCTCTGCTAGCATCGGGTGGCGTGGTGACTCTTCTATCGTGCTCTAGACGAAAGTTGGCACATGTCTGCACGGTTCTTGCGGTGGGTATGGCGCTGGGGTTTGGTGGGCGTGCGCTGCTCAATCTGTATGGAAAACCGGAATATCGCCGGGATGATTACCGTGCGATTGCGGCGGACCTCACGGCGGAGTATGAACCGGGCGACGCCATTCTCTTAAACGCGCCCAATCAAGTGGAGGCGTTTTCGTACTATTATCGCGACTTGACACATGTGTTTCCGGTGGCGCGCGCGCGCCCGCTTGATGCTGAGGCGCAACGCGCTGAACTGGCGCGGATTGCCACCAATAACAATCGCTTTTCCGTGCTTTTCTGGGGCGAAGAACAGGCTGACCCGGAGCGGGTTGTGGAGCGCTGGCTGAACGAGTATTCGTTCAAGACCAAGGAAAAATGGTACGGGCAGGTGCGCGTGGCCAGCTATTCGCTGGCTGACGGACCGGTGGTCGGGGTGGGGGTTGGCGATGCGCTTTTCGGTAACGTGATTGATTTAGTGAGATACGGCATTGACCGGGAATCATATTTGCCGGGCGATGTCGTGCAGGTGACGCTTTCGTGGCTTCCACGTGATGAAGTGGACGGCAATTACAAGATATTCGTACACGTGTATTCGGATTTGGACACACCGCCTGTGGCACAACACGACGGGGAGCCGGCTGGCGGCAACGCTCCGACTGCTGACTGGCAGCCGGGCGTGCGGGTGGTTGACAGACACGGAGTGCAGTTACCCTCGACTATGCCGGTCGGCGAGTACACACTTGCGGTCGGGATGTACTCGACTGTGGACGGAGCGCGCCTTCACGTGAGCGGCGAGTTGGCTAATGACAATCGACTGGAGCTGGGTACGATTGCCGTGCGCCGGTGAATTCTGACTGTGGCATTCAAGTACAGGTACGCTGTGTTTGACCTGGACGACACGCTTTATTCAGCTGAATGTGGCATGTGGCTGGAAATTCGGGCGCGCATTAACAAATACATGGTGGAGCGGCTGGGTGTTCCGGAAGCGGAAGCTCCATTGCAGCGCGAGCGGTATTTCCGGGAGTGCGGCACTAGCCTAGCAGGGCTGCGGCACGATTACCCCGACATCGATTCTGACGAATACCTGGCCTACGTCCACGATGTCTCTTACGAGCGATATCTTGCGCGTGACGATGCGCTGGCGAGGATGTTGAACGGCTTAATGCTGGTCAAGGCTGTCTTCACCAATGCGGACAGGGCGCACGCGCTTAACGTGCTCTCTGCGCTGGGTGTGGAGAAGCATTTTGATGTGATTGTAGATGTGCATATGACCAATTTCGTCAACAAACCGAGAATCGGAGCGTTTAATGTGCTTTTTCATGCACTCGGGGCTGAACCGCGTGAGTGCGTTCTTCTCGATGATCAAGAGCGTAACCTGGAGAT
>CAJWGI010000323.1 GCA_913031335.1 uncultured Anaerolineales bacterium
ATCTAAAGGAAAGGTGCGACCGCGTGCGCGGCATTGTGGTCACGCACGGGCACGAGGACCACACCGGCGCAATCCGGCACGTGGCGCGGGAGATTGATGCCCCGATTTACGGCACCCCGCTCACGCGCGGGCTGATGGAGGCCAAGCTGCGCGAGGCGAAGCTATATGACGAAGGCAGGCTTCACGCGGTTCAGGCCGGAGAAAAGGTGAGTATCGGACCTTTCGAGGTCGAGTTCTTCCATGTTTGCCACAGCATCCCCGATGCGGTTGGACTGGGAATCACCACGCCGGTCGGGCTGGTGGTGCATTCTGGCGATTTCAAGCTGGATCAGACGCCGGTGGATGACTGGCCGACCGATTTCGCTAAACTGGGCGAATTCGCCAGCCGGGGCGTGCTGGCATTGCTCTCGGATTCGACCAACGCCGACCAGCCGGGCTGGACGCGCTCGGAGGCCGTCATTGACGGCGCTCTTGACCAAGTGTTCCGAGAGGCCGACGGGCGTATCCTGGTGGCCACTTTCGCCTCGCTGATATCGCGCATTCAGCAGGTGATTAATGCCGCGCAGCGGCACGGACGCCGGGTGGCGCTGGTGGGCACTTCCATGGTGGTGAATTCCAAAATGGCGCTGAAGTTGGGCTATCTGAAGGACCCGCACGGGGTGCTGCTGCCGCTGGATCAAGCGTTGGCGCTGCCCAAGAGCAAGGTGACACTGATGATGACCGGCTCGCAGGGTGAGCCATCGTCCATTCTGGGGCGGCTAGCGGTAGGACGCAATCGTCAGTTTGATTTGGAAGAAGGTGACACGGTTGTCGTCTCCGCGCATCCGATTCCCGGCAATGAGGAGGTGGTCTCGCGCACCATCAACAAACTCATCCGGCGCGGGGCCTGCGTGATGTACGACCCGCTGCTTCCGGTGCATGTTTCCGGCCACGCGCGGGCGGAGGAGCTGAAGCAGCTTATTCGTATGGTCAAGCCGAAGTTCTTCGTGCCGGTGCACGGCGAGCTGCGCATGTTGCACGCGCACAGCGCGCTGGCGCGCGAGGTTGGGATTGTGGCTGAGAATATCGCCGTGGTGGAAAACGGCACTGTGCTTGAGTTGATGCCTGATTCGATGAAGATTTCCGGGCGCGTGCCCGGTGGCTATGTTTATGTGGACGGGACCGGTGTGGGCGATATCGGCCCGCAGGTGCTACGCGAGCGCGACCGTCTGGCGAGCGACGGATTCGTTATCATCAGCCTGCTGGTTGATGCGGAGACACGCGAGTTGCTCAACACTCCGGAGATTACCTCGCGCGGTTTCGTGTTCGTGCGCGATTCCGAGAAACTGTTCCGTCGCGCCACAGAGAAAGCCGTCTCGGCAGCCGAGGCCAGCCCGAACGGCAAAATCGGCCGCCGCGTGGAGAATGCACTCTCAGATTTCTTCTACGACGAGACGAAACGCCGACCGATGGTTTTCGCGCTAGTGAACGAAGTTTAGTCTATTCACACCAGCGGCCAGGTGGGTCGGGCGTCCAGATCCCATCCATCCCGCTGCCCCGCCTGAAAGCGCCGGTAGCCCGCGGCGGCAATCATGGCGGCATTGTCAGTGCAAAGCTCCTGCGGCGGGTAATAAACCGTAATCTCCCCGGCGCGCTCGGTGATGGCTGTGCAGAGCGCCCGGTTTGCCGAGACGCCGCCGCCGACAAACATGGCGGTGGCTTTATGTTTTTCGGCGGCCTGCACTGATTTTTCTGCAAGCACGTCGATGATCGCCGCCTGAAAACTGGCTGCTAGATCTGCCACTGGTAAATCGACAGAGGCCGTGTCCCGTCCACTGTCCCATTCCGGGAAGCGCTGTCTGACGGCGCGCATCACCGCTGTCTTCAACCCGCTGAACGAGAAATCCCAGCTGTCATCCATCCAGGCGCGCGGGAAGTCGAAGGCCTCCGCGTTGCCGCCGCGGGCGGCCTCTTCCACTCTCGGCCCACCGGGATAGGGTAAACCGAGCAGGCGGCCCACTTTGTCGAAGGCCTCGCCGGCGGCGTCATCAAGCGTGCCTCCCAGGTGCTGGTATTGTAAATGTTCCTCTATCAGCACCAGTTCGGTGTGCCCGCCCGAGACAATCAAAGCCAACAGCGGGAATTCCTCTTCATGCGCGTTTTCACTGAACCAGAGCGAATAAATATGGCCTTCCAGATGGTTGATGCCCACAAGTGGCAGGCCGCGTGCCAGCGCCAACCCTTTGGCTGTGTTGAGCCCGACCAGCAGCGAACCCGCCAGCCCCGGTCCGCGCGTCACCGCCACGGCGGAGAG
>CAJWGI010000324.1 GCA_913031335.1 uncultured Anaerolineales bacterium
CCCTTCGGTGGTGACGTGCTTTTCGTGGAAGCCACGGAAATGCCCGGCGAGAAAGGCTTTCAGCTTACCGGACAGCTCGGTACCGTGATGCAGGAATCTGCCAAAGCCGCGCTTTCATATGTGCGCTCAAACAGCGAGGACCTTGGCCTCGCCTCCGACCATTACCAGCACCACGATATCCACCTGCATGTCCCGGCCGGCTCGGTGCCCAAGGATGGTCCGTCAGCCGGAGTGACAATGGCTACGGCGCTCGCCTCCCTGTTCTCCCAAAAACCGGTGCGCCCGGATGTGGGCATGACCGGTGAAATCACATTGCGGGGTCAGGTGCTGCCAGTGGGCGGCATTAAAGAGAAAGTACTCGCGGCGCACCGCGCTGGCCTGACCACAGTCGTGCTTCCGCGCCGAAACGAAAAAGACCTCGATGACGTGCCTGAAGAAGTTCGGAAGCAGGTAAAGTTTGTGTTGGTGGACCGCGTCCAAGAGGTTATCGCCGAGGCTTTGATGCCACCGGAATCAACCCCGAAGCGCAAGCACTAACGTGCCCAGAACACGACCGTCTTCAGCGCGCCGCTGGCGCAAAGTAGACCTGCACCTGCACACACCGGGCTCCAACGATTACCAGGAACCGGACATCAGCTACCTAGATATTCTGCGCCAGGCCCGAGTTCGCGGGCTGGACATGGTGGCCTTCACCGACCACAACACTGTCGGGGGCTTTCGCGCCATGCGTCAGGAGATATCCGACCTCGAGCTGCTCGAGCGTCTCAAACGACTGAAGCCGGCCGAGAAGCAGCGCCTGCAGAAGTACCGCAAATTACAACAAAGCGTCCTCGTCCTGCCCGGGTTCGAGTTTACGGCCACATTCGGTTTCCACATTCTGGGCATTTTCTCCCCCGATACGCCCATTCGCGCGATCGAGCATGTACTTTTGAATCTCAACATCCCAGCCGCTCAATTGGACGAAGGCTCATCCAATGTCGGCGCAAGCGCCGACGTGCTCAGCGCTTACCGCGAAATCGTTAAAGCCGGGGGTGTGGCCATTGCCGCGCACGCCAATTCCACCCACGGAGTGGCCATGCGCGGCTTCCGCTTCGGTGGCCAAACTAAAGTCGCCTATACGCAGGACGAGAACCTGCATGCCCTCGAAGTGACCGATCTGGACTCGCGCAGCCGCCGCTCAACCGCTCATTTCTTCAACGGCTCCAAACCGGAGTACCCACGCCGCATGCACTGCATCCAGGGCTCGGATGCACACCGACTGCTGCGCGATCCGAAAAATTCGCGCCTGCTGGGTGTGGGAGACCGCCCCACAGAGATGCAGTTGGATGAAGTCAATTTCGATGCGCTGAAATCGTTGCTGACCAGCCCGGATTTCGCGCGCACGCGCCCTTTTCGGGGTACCCAAAAAGAGCTCGATTACGTTCAGGCCGCCAGAGACGAGGGCGAGAGCATTGTGCAAAGTTTCCAGCAAAAAATAACCAAACGCGGCGGCCACCTTTTCGCTGTCATTTCTGATGTCTGCGCCATGGCAAATACCAACGGCGGCGTGGTGTTCATCGGAACTCCCAGCGACCCAAAGAAGACGCCAACCGGGGTCTCCAACATCTCCCGCGCCATCGGCGCCGTCAAGCACGAAATAAGTGGCCGCATTACGCCAACACTGATTTGTTCCATCGACGCTCTCTCCACGCACGAAAAAAAGGTGCTGCGCATTAACGTGCCTCGCGGCGATGATCCTCCCTACGCCATAGACGACAACAAGATTTTTGTGCGCGATGAATCTGAAACCACACTCGCCGTGCGTGACGAAATCGTGCAACTCACCACCCGGCCGCGCTCCAAGGCACACGCACTGCTAAGCGAACCTGCGCCAGTAGCACCGGAACAAGGCGGCAAGCCCTCAGCTGGTGTTGAGCCGCCTCGCACCGGCGTGGAAATCGTTGCTACCGAAGAGCGCGACAGTACGCGGTACCACACTATGCGCGACTTGCGAAACGGAAACCAGGTGAAAAATGTCACCCGCTCTTCCGCACGTCGTCTGTGGCATTACGCCATCAAGCAACGCGAAGGCAACCTTAATCTCAGCCGTTTGAAGGTGAAATGGCACGATGACCTCGGCTTCATCAAGCACTATCGCAAGGGTTCAATATCCCGCGTCGATCTATGCCAGCGCACGCCGGATGGAGATATTCGCGTCTATTACGGGGTAACCGAAGACGGCATGCATGGGCCCTGGCGAAAAGTGGCCGGCTACTCCGAGTGATGTGAATACACCAGAGTCGGGCCGCCCG
>CAJWGI010000325.1 GCA_913031335.1 uncultured Anaerolineales bacterium
TCAACCCGGGCGATGAGATTCTGCTGATTGAGCCCGCGCACGAGAATTTCATTCCGTCGGCTATTTTCGCCGGGGCAAAGCCGGTGGCCGTGCCGCTTACCCCGCCAGACTACAGGTTGGATGCGGAGCGGCTGGCGCAGGCAATAACGGGGCGCACGCGCGCCCTGCTGTTCAACACCCCGCACAATCCCAGCGGCCGCGTTTTCGATGAAAAGGAACTCGCCGCCGTGGTTGAAATCGTGCAAAGCAATGACCTTGTGTTGATAACCGACGAGATTTACGACCGCATTTTGTATGACGGGCGTGATCACCGTTCGCCCGGCAAGATGACGGCGCTGCGTGAACGCACCATTACTGTGGGTGGTTTGAGCAAGACCTTCGCCATGACCGGCTGGCGCCTCGGTTACATTGTGGCCCCCACG
Source organism: uncultured Anaerolineales bacterium (assembly GCA_913031335.1). Taxonomy (GTDB): domain Bacteria; phylum Chloroflexota; class Anaerolineae; order Anaerolineales; family UBA11657; genus CAJWGI01. Next base: position 423 of record CAJWGI010000325.1, read on the forward strand.
GCGCTCTCGGCAGCCGTGCGCCCGGTACATGATTTTCTCACCGTCTGCGCCCCCACGCCTTTGCAGGCCGCGGCAGTCACCGCGCTGAGCATGCCGCAGAGCTATTATGATGATATGTTGGCCGATTATCACCGGCGGCGTGAGGCCATGATGACTGTGTTGCAAGCGCTCGCATTCTCCGCGCCCACTCCACAGGGCTCTTATTATGTGCTCGCAGATTACAGCGGCATCGGCGTTGAGCAGGCGCAGCTTGATTCCACTGCGTTTGCAATTTGGCTGACGAAGGACGTGGGCGTGGCCGTGGTGCCGGGCACCGTTTTCTATTCCATCCCGGGGCATGGCGAGAGCAGCGTGCGCTTTGCCTTCCCGAAACAATTGGCCACGCTGCAGGCGGCGGGCGAGAGATTGGAACGGCTGCGCGCATGAGCGCCGCAGACGAGATTGTCGCCATGACCCGTGAGCGTGTGCTGCAGACTGTGGCTGCCGGGGATGTGCTCATCGGGCTGCAGCTTGATGGCGTTGATTTGAGCGCGGCCAATCTGGTGGGAGCTTTTCTACGCCAGGCCCGGTTGGCGGGCGCGGACCTAAACCATGCGGACTTGACCCGGGCCAATCTTTGCGGCGCCGACTTGCAAAACGCGGATTTGCACGGCGCCTATCTCTTTGGGTGCGACCTGAACGGCGCGGATCTGCGCAAAGCTAACCTGCGCGAGAGCGATTTGGACGATGCCCGCCTCGGCGAGGCCGATCTGCGCGCGGCCGACCTCACCCGCGCAAGCCTTGCGCAGGCAAGACTTGGCGGCGCGAAACTTGGACGCGCGGTGCTGCATGCGGCCGACCTGACGGGAGCATGGATGCGCGCCTCAGACCTGCGCGAGGCAGATTTGAGCGCCGCGATGTGCGGCGCGGTTGTCCTTGCGCAGGCAGATTTGAGCGGAGTCGACCTGACCGGAGCCGATTTGCGCCGCGCCAACCTGCGCGCCGCGACGGTGAGCCGGGCGCAATTGCGGCAGGCCGCTGCCCTGGATGATGCCGTGCTTCCGGACGGCACCCGCTTTCCAGCCGACGGTCAGGCAACCCTTGGCGAACTGAAATCATGAGCGCCATCGTTCGAGCGGTCAAGGGCACGCGCGATTTCTATCCGCCGCAGATGGCATTGCGCAACTGGCTCTACGGGCACATCCGCACCGTCTCCGAGAGATACGGCTACCAGGAATGGGAAGCGCCCATACTGGAAACGCTTGAGCTATACGCCGCAAAGAGCGGCGAGGAGTTGGTGAAGGAACAGGCTTTCATCTTCGAGGATCGCGGCGGCGCGCTCGTCGCGCTGCGTCCGGAATTGACGCCGTCGCTGGCGCGCATGGTTGCGCAACAAGCGCAGCAGCTCCCGCGGCCGATTCGCTGGTGGTCGTTCGGTCCGTTCTGGCGTTACGAGCGCCCGCAGAAAGGGCGCACACGTGAGTTTTTCCAGTGGAATCTGGATCTGATCGGCAGCGAATCTGTCGCCGCTGACGCCGAGGTCGCCTCGGTGGCTGCCGAGCTTCTTGCCGCGCTGGGACTGACGGCGGACCAGGTTGTGCTGAAGGTGAACAGCCGCACATTCATGGAACGCTGCGTGGCAGAACTGGGCGTGATCGATGTGGACAGTGCGACCGTCTTCCGATTGATTGACCGGATGGACAAACTCTCGGCCGTAAAATGGGCCGCCTTTGGCCGCGAACTCGGGCTGGTGGATACGCAACTTGCCGCGCTGCGGGAAATGCTAACCGACCGCGAGCAGTGGCGTCAATCGGAGCAGCTGAGCGCTTTCTTCCAGGCTGTGGAGGCGCTGGGCACGCGTGAGTGGTTCGAGTTCGACGCCGGCGTTG
>CAJWGI010000326.1 GCA_913031335.1 uncultured Anaerolineales bacterium
CCTTTCCCTGTTGCATGAGAAAGGCCGGCATCGCATCAGTGACTAAAGTGCAGGGCACGTCCAGCTCGCGGGCGGTGGCGGCGGTTAGTCGCGCGCCCTGAAGGTATGGTCGCGTCTCGGTGGCGAACAAGTGCAGCGCTTTGCCTTGCCGCTTTGCCAGCCACAGCATCCACGCCAGCGCCGCGCCGGCGATGCAATGCGTGAGGATGCGGTCGCCGTCGCGCAGCAAGTCAGCAGCATGGCGGCCACATCTGCGCGAAACCTGATTGCCGCGCTCAATTTCGCCATTGACATGATCCAAAACCGCCGCGCCCGCGTCCGCGCCAGTATCAAGGGCGGCCTCGCCTGCTCTCAGCGCGTCGCGCAAAACATGATGCAAGTCATCGGCGGTGGCACGGGTGGCAGCCAGACGCCGGCCGGCTGCCTGCATACGGGCGCGCTGCTCATCCACCGGGCGGGCAGCCCCTTGCAGCGCGTGCAGCGCCAACCCCAGCCCCGCCGCGTACGCCAGCGGTGGGCCGCCCTGCACCACCATGTTTTCAATCGCGCGCGCGGTTTCTTCCAGCGTGCAGCAGCTCACGAATTCGGTGACGAATGGATAACGCCGGCGATCGAGCAGCTGCACGGCCTCACGTTCTGCGTCAAAGTAAAGCGTGTTGAAACGGTCAGCCAGCATCGCCGGGCAGCGGTCGCTCACAGCACCACCAATTCGGTGTGAAGCAATGCGTACACCGCCTGTGGCGTGACTTTGCCATCATGCAATCTGTTGGCTGCTGCAGCCTCCTCGCGCACGTCGAGCGAGGGGCTGGATGCCAGGCTATCGGTGCCAAGATACACCCTCACGCCGGCAGCGAGCATCTGTTCCAGCGGCATGCGCCCGCATTGTAACAAGCGGTTGCTGCGCGGGCAATGCGCCACCGCCGCGCCCGCGGCGGCAATGCGCGCGATGTCGGCCGAGTCCACTTGCACGCAATGCACGAGCAGCGGCTGCGCTTCAAGTACACCCAGATCCTGCAGATAAGCGACCGGCGAGCAACCGGGGGCAGGCACATCCGCCACATTGAAAACGTTGGGTAGTGCGCTAAAACCACCCGCGCCGGTTTGCAGCAAATCACGCTCGGCGCGGCTCTCCCCGACGTGCACGCAGAGCGGCACTGATTCGGCCCAGCACCATGCCGCTCCCTCGCGGAACAACTCCGGGTGGCAGGAATAGGGTGCGTGAATAGAGAGACCGACGCGCACGCCACCGGCGGTCTCGCGCCGCCGAAGCGCGTCGATGCGCCTTTGGCGTTCACGCAAATGCCGCCGAGCGCTCTCGCGATCCATGCCCAGTACCTCTAGGTAGACCACCCCGCTCAAATCGGAAGCAAGCAGCGGTTCAACGCTTGCGCCAGTGGCGGAAATATCCCCCACCGTGGCAACGCCGCTAGCGAGCAGCTGCGCTATACCCTCCTCCGCCGAGCGCTGAAAGGGCAGTTCCCCGGAAGCGGAAATCTCGTGGCGCGCGGCAATCAGTGCGCCAATCCAGGGCACGAAGGCATTACCCCCCCGCCCCGGGCACAGGTGCGCCAGGCAGCCCAGTTCAAGATGAGTGTGCGCGTTTAATATGTTTCCCGCCAACACGGTCATCAGCCGACAGCGGGTAAGCCGCCGCCGTTTTCCCGCGCCAGCGGCAGCGGCACGAATTCGGGGATGCTCTCCAGTGAAACTTCCGGCAAGTCGTCATCGTCCGCTGCGGTGCGATACTCACGCAGAATGTTGTAACTCGAATCGCGCTGCGCCGGGAAGAATCCCGCCCCGCGAATCTGACGATGAATCTCCGCCACGCTCATCATCGGGCTGACGCGCGTGGGCGCGCCCGCGGCTGAGACCACGTTCTCTTCAATCATGGTCGAGCCAAAATCATCACAGCCGAAGTGCACCGCCACCTGCCCCACCTTCGCTCCCAGCGTAGGCCACGAGGCCGCCATGTGCAGGACATTGTCCAGAAAGATGCGCGCGATGGCCGTGTGCCGCAGGTACTCGCTTGGCGTAGCCCCGTATTCCTCGCGGAATTTGCTGCGCCCCAACGGAGTGCCCTCAATCTGAACCGGCCACGAAATGAAAGCGTTGAATCCCCGCGACCCCGCCGCCAGCGAGCGGTCCTGCAGCTGGCGCAACCGATGCAAGTGGTTGATGCGATGCTGCAGATTTTCGCGCAGGCCAATTACCATAGTGGCCGTGGTGGTCAGGTCAAGCGAGTGTGCCACTTCCATAATGCGAAGCCAATTCTCGGTGCTGATTTTT
>CAJWGI010000327.1 GCA_913031335.1 uncultured Anaerolineales bacterium
GACGGCAGACATCACTCTGTACAAGGCCGATGTTGTTCCGGTGGGCGTAGACCAGCAATCTCACCTTGAGTTCGCGCGCGAAGTGGTGCGCACCTTCCACCACCGCACTGGCAGACAGGTGCTAGTGGAACCACAGATGAAGAACACTGAATTCCCGAAAGTGCTCGGCACCGACGGCAAGCGTAAAATGGGAAAAAGCGAGAACAACCATATTGAACTGGCACTCACGCCCGAAGAGACCGAACAAATGGTGCGCACCATGGTCACCGATCCGCAGCGCGCGCGCCGGGATGACCCCGGCGACCCGGAAGTGTGCAATGTGTTCACTCTGCACAAATCCTTCTCCTCAAGTGAGGACATAACCATGATTGACCGCGAGTGCCGCACGGCTGGAATCGGGTGCGTGGACTGCAAGAAACTTTTAGCACGCAACCTGAACGAACACCTGCAACCCTTCCGTGAGCGCCGCGCCGAACTGGCGAAAGACCCACAGCACGTGTGGGAGGTGCTTCATGATGGCGCGCGCCGCGCAAGCGCTATCGCCGCCGAAACCATCGCGGAAGTGAAAGCGGCGGCCGGGCTGCCCTGAAGCCCCGGCCGGGCCCGCGCTCCGCTCACGAAAAAAAATGCGCGTACTAATTCAACGGGTCAGCGAAGCGAGCGTCAGCGTCACCGGAGAGGTTGTCGGGCGCATTGGCGCAGGAATGCTGATTCTGGTGGGGGTCGGGCAGCAGGATGGGGCAGCCGAGGCAGAGTGGCTGGCGAAGAAATGCGCCGGTTTACGCATCTTCAAAGACAGCCGCGGCAAGACCAATCTGTCTCTAATTGATGTTGACGGGGCCGCACTGGTGGTATCTCAGTTCACACTTTATGCCGACACGCGCAAAGGCCGGAGACCCTCCTTCATCCACGCCGCGCTGCCGGAGACGGCGGAGCCACTAGTACGGCATTTCGCCGAGTATCTAGCGAGCCACGGCGTACCTGTAGAGCATGGCCGCTTTGGGGCCGATATGCAGGTGGCGCTGGTGAACGACGGGCCGGTCACCATCTGGATCGAACGCGAGCCCGGCGTTTAGCCAAACACCCTCACTCGAGCTTAGACCAAACCTTTCGACAGCAGCATCTCCGCGTTTTGCAGCGATCCCCCGGCCGCGCCTTTGATTGTGTTGTGCGAGAGCACCACATAGCGAAGGTGTAACAGGCTATCCGCGCGCACGCGCCCGACCACCGTGGTCATGCCGCCGCCGGTTTCGCGGTCGCGGCGCGGCTGCGGACGGTCGCTTTCGCGCCGCACGCTGAGCGCCTGCGGTGGCGAGCTGGGCAGCTCCCGCACTACCTGCGGCGGGACGAACGCCTGCATGGTGGCGATGACCTCATCCGCCGATGCCGGTTGCGCGAGTTCCGCCGTCACGCAGACGACATGACCATCTGAAACGGCAACGCGGTTGCAGTGTGCCGAAATGCCAAAATCGGCCGGCGTCACCCGCTCGCCATCGCAGTGGCCAAGCATTTTCAGCGGTTCGGCCTGCAGCTTCTCCTCCTCACCTTCAATAAACGGCACAACGTTGTCGGTCAAGTCAAGCGCGGCCACGCCCGGATATCCCGCCCCCGAAATGGCCTGCAGCGAGACCGCGAACACACGGCGCAGCCCAAATGCATCCAGCAGTGGCTTCAATGAAACGGTGACGCCGGTGGCAGTGCAATTGCAGTTGGTGACGATGCAACCACTCCAGCCACGCTGTTCGCGCTGCCTTTCCACCAGCACCGCGTGGTCTGGGTTCACTTCCGGAATGAGCAGCGGCACGTCCGCGGCCATACGGTGGGCGGAAGCGTTGGAAAAAACCTGATAGCCGGCAGCGGCGAAAGCAGGTTCAAGGTTTTGCGCCAGCTCGGAGGGTAGAGCGCTGAAGACAATCTCGGCATCAATGCCGAGTTCCGACGGAAGCACAGGCAAATCGCCGGCCCACACAGGCATCTCCCCGGGCAGCACCCAGCGACAGCCCTGCCGATAGCTGCGCCCGACCGTCCGCTCTGACCCGGTCACCGCGCTGACGGTGAACCAGGGATGCCCATCCAGCAGCTGCACAAAGCGCTGCCCGACCGCGCCGGTGGCCCCGAGCACGGCAACTTTGCGTTTCCTCATTGCGCTGCCTCCTGTTGCCCGCGGGCGATTATCAGGTCGTGAATGGCACACACGCTGTCGTCCCCATCAGCGGCAGCCACTACCAGACTGATGCTGCACTCCGATGAGCCCTGCGCGATGGCG
>CAJWGI010000328.1 GCA_913031335.1 uncultured Anaerolineales bacterium
CTGGTGCGCGAGATTCGGCGCTTCCGGCCGGAGGTGGTCTTCTGCGGCGACCCGACCAGATTGTGGGTGGCGGGCACATACATCAATCACCCCGACCACCGCGCGGCCGCGCTGGCGGCGGTGGATGCCATTTTCCCGGCCGCCGGCCAACCCAACATGTTCGAGGAATTGGCCGAAGAGGACCTGACGGCGTTCAAGCCACGCAAAGTTTACGCTAGCCGCTGGGCCGAGGGCGGCCATCTGGTGACCATCGACGACACCATGGAAATAAAATTGAGTGCGTTGCGGGCTCACAGCAGTCAGTTCGAGCAGTGGGACCCGGACGACTTCGTACGCGAGCGCGCCGCGCATCTGGCCGAGGGCCATGACATGGATTTCGCCGAGGCCTTTACCGTGACCACGCTGGAGAGCGACGAGCTCTGGGAGCAGCACCGCGGCGAAGCAATGGGTCGGCACCCCGGCGCGTAGCGCGCCATGTTCGTAGCCCGGCAAATGCTGCCCGCACCCCAGAAGGTCACACTGGCACTGCTGTGTGCGCTGCTTTCGGCGTGCTACGGCGGCAGCGCTGAAGCACAAATCCCCACTCCCTTCCCGCTCACTGACCGCACCGAGCGGCAGCTGCGCAGCTACGACGCATTCTGGGAAGGCCTGCGGGTAGATTACATTTTCAGCGCGGTCACCGATTTCGACTGGAGCCTGCTGCCCCCGCAAACGCGCCGGAAAGTAGCGGCAGGCATGTCCGACGACGAATTCGAGGCGCTGCTGCGCTCGCTCGTGGCGGGCTTCCCCGAAAACACGGTCAGATACCGCAGCCGCGCCGAGCGCATCGAGGACGACCTGAACGACACGCTCTCGTATGAAGGCATCGGCGCGTATGTTTCGGTGGAGAATGAGCCCAGCCCGCACGTGATTCTGCTGGCGGTAATAACCGGATCGCCCGCTGAAAAAGCCGGGCTGCGCACCCATGATTCTATTTACGCGGTGGACGGACAGGCGGTCAGCGCCGAAGAAGGGTTGGACGTGGTGGGGCGCGTGCGCGGACCGGCCGGTAGCGTGGTCACACTGGATGTGCGCACGCCGGACGGCAGCCAGCGCATTGTCACGGTGACGCGCGGACGCCTGCAGGCCGCCGACCGGCTGCGCTGGGAAATACTGAGTCCGGCGCACGCAGGGTTGATCCGGCTGCCCATCGGCGCAGGAGCAGAATTGAGCGGCATGATGCAGCGCGCCCTCGAGGGGCTCGCCGCGCACCAGCCGCGAAACCTGATAATCGACATGCGCGTGGCCCATTCCGCCGCGGCCTGGCCGCTGGAAGAGATGCTCGGGCTGTTCACCGAAGGCGAACTCGGCAGCCAGTACTCGCGAAACGCGCAACGGGCGCTGAAGGTCAACGGGCGCGACCTGGCGGGCTCGCAGAGCATTCCACTCATATTGCTCATCGGGCCGGAAACGCGCGGCTCATCCGAGATCTTCGCCGCCGCGCTGCAGGCAACCGGGCGCGCCACCCTTGTCGGCCGCCCCACCCCTGGGCTGGTACTCGGTTTCGACCACTTCATGTTGCCCGATGGCGGAGAGGTTTTTTTCGGCAGCTCCTCTTACATCAGCCCATCCGGCGCGGACATTGGCATGCAGGGCGTGCAGCCGGATGTGCCCGTGGCCGCGCGCTGGGATCAGGTCAGCGACGAAAACGACGCGGTGATAACACGCGCGCAGCTGCAGTTCACTCAGTAGGTTTCGCCACCACGGCCACGCGGTGGCTGTTTCCGGTGAATGGCCAACACGTGAGCAGCGTGAGCTGCTCGCTGGCGGTTGGCGCGAAGTATTGCATGTGCACCAGTTTCTGCGAAGCGGTCAGGCTGTTCTCCTCGAACACGTCCACCCGTTCCACTACGTAATCAAGCGTACCGGCGGCGTTGCGCATCGAGACCGCGTCGCCCGGTTGCAGCCGGTCCAGCCCGCGGAACACGCTACCCTGAACATTGTGGTGCCCGTAAAAAACCGCGTTACCACCCGCGCCCGGGGCCGCGCTGCTGACTAGAAAACCGGCCGCCTCGCCGGGAGAGTGCCACAGCACTCGTTTTCCGCTGACGGTCTTCTCGGTGTGCCAGCCCACCGCAACGACATCCACTTCGATGCCGATGACCGGAATGCTGACGTGCTGCGGCAGCGCGCCGCCGAAAACCTGCTGCGCCAGCCCGGCCAGCTCTGCCGGAACGGGCGCGAACCCGCTTTCTTGCGCCGCG
>CAJWGI010000329.1 GCA_913031335.1 uncultured Anaerolineales bacterium
CGAAGGGATTTGTTTTCGTCAAGCGTCCTGCCGGCAGCGTAGCCCACCCGTAGGCAGGTCGTGGTGTGTTAGCGGCCCAGATTGAACACGACCTGACTGCCGTCACGCTCAAACGTAAAGGGGAGCTCACGCAGGGTGGGAAGCGCCTGGCGCACGTCATCCTGGGCTGTCAGGGGGCAGTAGAGCAGCAGGAAACCCCCACCGCCCGCGCCCGATATTTTCCCACCAAGGGCGCCGGCATCCCGAGCCACGCCATAGTATTCATCAAGCGTGCGGTTGCTTACCCCGCTGGCAAGGCCTTTTTTCAGTTCCCAGCCCTGATGCAGCAGCTCGCCAAATGTAGTCAGGTCACTGCTCCTCAGACAGTCACGGGCTTGCGTCGCGAGATCGCGCAAACCGATGAGACTCGCGCGGCGCTCGCCGATGTTCTCGCGCTGCTCGCTGAGCACACTTCCGGAAGGACGGGTGAGATGCGTGTAAAACAGCATCATGTTGCGGTTCAAGCGGCGCAATAGTTCCTCGTCAAGACCGAGAGCAGCCACTTGCACGTCATCATCCTCACCGAAGATAAATTCACGCAGCCCGCCATAAGCGGCGATGTACTGGTCCTGCACTCCGATTGGCTTGCCACAGCGCTCAATCTCGATCTCACATGCCTGTCGCGCAAGCGTCTCGGCGGTGACGAGTCGCCCCCGATAGGAGTGCAACGCTTGCAGCAGACCCACCGTTACGCTGCTGGAGGACCCCAACCCGGTGCCACTAGAGGGCACATCAGCCAGCGTGGTGATTTCCACGCCCCGCTTGACGCCGACGACGCGCATGGCCTCGCGCACCAGTTCGTGCTGCAATTCGTCCGCGCTCTCCACAATTTCTTTTTTTGAGTAGTTCACATAAACCATATCGTCAAAGCGCTGTTTGACGATTACGTAAACGTATTTATCTATCGCCGTGGAGATGACCGCGCCGCCGTGTTCTCGGTAGTGTTCTGGGAAATCTGTGCCGCCGCCAAGGAAACTGACGCGCAGCGGCGTACGAACGACAATCATGCCCCCTTACCCTCCGCCGCCATCGCCGGATGGCCAAGGCCCGTGCGGCCATAACTGCGCAGCCTGGCGTGCAGCTCGTCTTCGGGGAGCTGAAGTGTGCTCTGGATCCACTCCTCAAATGGCCGCAGATCACTCCCATTGGATCTCCGGCTGCCTGCCAGCACGCGGTAGATCTGCGCATGCGCGGTCGCCTCACGGCGTTCTTCCGCTTCGATAAGTTCCTCGTGGAGTTTTTCTCCCGGTCGCAACCCGGTGAACTCAATCGGAATATCCACGCCGGGGCGCAGCCCGCGCAACCTAATCATGCGCTCGGCCAGTTCGACAATACGAATGCGCTCGCCCATTTCCAGCATGAAGAGATCTCCGCCGCGCGTGAACACCGCTGCCTGAATGACTAACCGCACCGCCTCCGGAATCGTCATGTAAAAACGAGTAATGTCCCGATGAGTGACCGTGATCGGGCCGCCGGCGGCAATCTGCCGCTCGAAAAGGGGGACAACACTGCCGCGACTGCCGAGCACATTGCCAAAACGCACGCTGGCAAAGAGGGTGGCGGCGCTTTCGCCTGCCAGCCGGGCGGTCACGTGTTCCGCCAGCAGTTTGGTCACTCCATAGATGCTGACCGGTTGCACGGCTTTATCCGTCGAAATGAGCACGAACCGGTCCGCGCCCACGGCCCGCGCCGCCCGACCGACGTTAAGAGTGCCAATCACATTCGTGCGCAGCACAGTGCGCGGATGCGATTCCATTAGCGGAACGTGCTTGTAAGCCGCCGCGTGGAATACCACCGCCGGCCGATAGCGTTCAATGAGAGCGCTCATCTCCTCCGCATCGGTCACATCGGCCACGCGCACCTCCAGATTCTCGGGTCCGGCGCGCATGCGCGTTTCGGCCTGCAATTCATACAGTCCGGTTTCATTCAGGTCAACCGCCAGCACTCGTTCGGGGTCAAACGCCTGCGCCTGCCGACATAGCTCCGCGCCGATCGAACCAGCGCCACCGGTCACCAGCACAGTGCATCCGTGGAGCATGCCTCGGCAGGCTTCGATATCAATCTCGGTGGGCGCGCGCCCGAGAAGGTCATGCACGGTCACATCGCGCACCAGCGGCACATGGGGGCTCTCAGCAAGCGATTCGAACACATCCGGCACAATCTGTATGCGTGCTGGAGTGCTCTGGCATATTC
>CAJWGI010000330.1 GCA_913031335.1 uncultured Anaerolineales bacterium
GTCATCGATGCTGCCAACGAAGCCCTGGAGCACGGAGTGGACGCCTACAAGGCGACCATGGACGGGCTGGCAGCGGGAATGGATGTGGTGGGCGCCTATTTCGCCGAGGGCGAATACTTCGTCCCGGAAGTGCTGATGTGCGCCGACGCGCTTTATGCTGGGCTGGACATATTGCGACCGCACATCGAACTGGATCCGGAGAAAATGATCAAGGGCTCGGTTGTTATCGGCACGGTCGAGGGCGACGTGCATGACATTGGCAAGAATCTGGTGAAGATGATGTTTGAGATTGCCGGATTCACCGTTCATGACCTGGGGCGGGATGTACCTCTGGACAAATTCGTCGAATCATACATGGAGACTGATTCCGACATCATCTGCATGAGCGCCATGATGACGACGACCATGATTGGAATGCCGGTGGTGATCGAAAAGGTGCGCGCGAAAAATCCGAATGCTAAAATAATGATCGGCGGCGCACCGATAAATGAGAACATCGCTGAAAAGTGGGGCGCGGACGGAACCGGCAGCGATGCTCCGAATGCACTTCAGGAGGCGTTGAACATGATTGGCGTATTGCGTGACTTGGGCGAGGATTTCCAGACCGACCACGTGCAGAAAGAATGGGGCACAGATGGATTGATGGATGCGAGCGGATAGGATGAAGGAGGGTTGTGGGGAAAAAACTGCGGGGTGACGGTGGCCTGTCAGACCTGATTGACCTGCGCCATGTGCCCAAATTTGATGTGCGTTTCGAGGCATTGGGTGCGTTGGATGAGGCGTCATCTGCTCTAGGAGTGGTGCGCTCTAGTGGGTTGCAGCCGGAAGCTTGCGCGATGGTGCTGGAGATTCAACGCGACCTTTGTTGGATGATGTCGGAAATGGCAGCGGTTTCAGATAATCAGCGGCCTCCAACGCACATAACTGCGGATAGATTGACTGCGCTGGAAGAAGCATACGAGAGCATTACCAAAGACCATCCCCTTGTCGATGCCTTCACCGTTCCCGGCGACAGCATGGTGGGCGCGCTGATCCATCTGGCGCGGGCCATCATTCGGCGCGCAGAGCGGCACGTCGCTTTGCTTCATTACGAAGCAAAGCTGTCCAACGAAAACATACTTCCTTATTTGAATCGGCTCTCCACTCTGATGTACGCGATGGGGCGCGCGGAAGAAACTGCCGTGGGTGTTCCCGATCCAACCGTGGCACATCCCTCGACAGGTGGATTATGAGAAACCTGGTCCCACTTCCGTATCGCCGCGTCAGCGTGCAGCCCTACAGCGGCGAGATGACGGCGGCTGCGCTGCAGGCGCATTTACTGGGCAAGGAAGCGTATAGGCGTACCGAGTACATTGTGCTGCGCAAGGAAGATGCCACCGCGGTTGTCTCCATCACGACATCTGACCGAGAATCACTCTTTGGGTTAATGGAGACAGTGGAAGTCATCGCGCTGCCGGAGGATTGCACCTATTCAGAATTGCCGGACGTGGATCCCGGTGTCCCCTCTGCGCTGGCTGCTGCCGCGCGGGAGTCGGGGGTCGGACCGGGGGGCACGCTGGTCGTCCGTGGCAAATATGATCATGTCAACTTCATCCATCACCCGGATCCCACCGTGGTGCGCGTGCTGGAGGTGGTGCCTCCCGAGCCACCGAAACTGTACGATCTGGCGCGACAGGTGCTGCGTTACGCAACGCTTCCGCCGATAGAGCTTGAGCTGGAGCGCATCGATTTGAGAGAGCAGGCTGCGCGCGCGCGTGCAGCGGCCTTTCTCGCGCCGTGCCGTGCCGGCGGCCTCGAAGGGTTGCCCTCGCCGGTGCTCTTCTTGGATGAGCGCCCGCAGATGCGGGAGGACTGGCTTCTGATTGGCTGCGAACGCAGCCTGCAATTCCACCGCCATTACTATGGCGATGAGCCGCCCCGTATTGAGATGTGTCCGCGCCGGCTTGCCGGGGCGCGTCACGACCTGACGCTGTTGAAATGTTGCTTGCTGGAAAATGAAATCGAAATGGATGGAAGCATCGCCGTCACGCCGTGGGGCGCGGATGTGGCATACGTTGAGTCGGCGTTACGTAGCCTGACAGCGGCGTATGCAGAGGAGGAGCAATGACCCAGGCCTGGCACGATGTTTTCAAGGAATTGAACGCACGCAAGCGCAAACCGCGTGAGACCGGCATCAGCATGATATTCGACAAATGCCATGGACCCAATGCCGTC
>CAJWGI010000331.1 GCA_913031335.1 uncultured Anaerolineales bacterium
AAAAACGAATGTACTCAGCAGTTTACCAAAATAGAGCGCACTGCGGTGAATCGGTGCCAGCAGCAATCCATCCAGCGAGCCGCGGTCTTTTTCCGCGGCGAAGGTGCGGTTCAGCCCCAGCGTGGCCGAAAACACGAAAGTGACCCAGAGCACGCCAGCAGCCACATTCTCGCGCGCGACCTTGTCCAGTTCCAAGGCAAAGTTGAAAATCAGTATGACCAACAACGAGAAAATAAACAGTGCGCTGACGATTTCTTTATTGCGCAGCTCGGCAGCCAGGTCTTTCCACGCAATGGCGCTGACGGCGCGCCAAAAGCCGGCGGTCGGCGGTTGGCTGTTGGTGGGATCAGGCATGGACGAGTCCATAATATTGGTCTGCAAATGCGGCCGGAGTGAGCGTGCTGCTGTCTGCTTCGCAAGCGATTTTGCCCCTGCGCAGGATGGCGACCCGGTCGCTCAGGGCCAACCCGCGCGCCAGATCGTGCGTGATCATCATTACAGTTCGGCCAGCGGCTGTTACTGAGCGGAGCACATCATCGAGCATGGTAGCTGCATCCTGATCCAATCCGGTGTGAGGCTCATCAAAGAGCATCACTTGCGGCTGGTGCAAAGTAGCGCGTGCAATGGCCAGCCGTTGCTGCATCCCTCGCGAGAAGGTGCGCACCAGATCGCGCCGCTGCCGGGCCAACCCGACCTGATCCAGAACGGCGCTGATGCGCGCCTCGGCCGCCCCTAGCCCATACATGCGGGCATAAAAACGCAGATTCTCTTCTGCAGTCAGCTCACCGTAAAGCAGGAGCTGGTGCGAGACCACGCCCAACAATTGGCGCACCGCGTAGGCATGGGTCGTCAGACTCAATCCGCCGACCTTCACTTCACCCGTATCAGGGCGCGAGAGCGTGGCGACAATGCGCAGCAGCGTGGTTTTTCCGGCGCCGTTCGGGCCGAGCAAGGCGACAAATTCTCCCGGCGCTACGCTCAGATCAATGCCGCGCAGTACCGGTTTCAGTCCAAAGGATTTTGAAAGAGAGTGGATTTCAATCACGATTCTGTCGACTACACATCAAGCTGGTAATGTGTCAGTAATGCGGCCAGTTCGCTCTTCAGCGCTTGCCGTTCTCGCATATAATCAGATTTGGGATATTCTCCGGCCGTAAAACCGAGATCTAGGTTGGCGATTTCGTGCAGTAGTTCATCACGGCGGTCAGATGCCCGCTTCGCGGGCAGCTCGCTGGGCGGGTCGGCGGCCGCAACCGGGGTCTGGCTGCGCCACCACCATGTCAGGCCGATCATCACAATCAAAAGCGATGCGCCGCTGAACAGCAGTGATCTGGTCTCACCGCCGCGCATCAGCCAGGTCGGGGTCTGCGGGCCGTGACCACTGACAGAAAAGCGCAACGGCGCATCGCGGCCAGAGCGTGTCACCTCATAAGCCACAACAGTTAAATCTGGGCGCAGCTGTTTCTCCCCCAATTCGGTGACGCCGGCGCCGGACACTGAAAGCGGTCCGGTGGGAAGCAGCACGTTGGCCGCCGCGAGCGGATAGTCAAGAGGCTGTTCGAAAAAAGTCACTTCGCCCGAATAAGGGAGCGCGAACGTGAACACCAGTTGCGTGCGGTCGCTGGCGGGCACAATTGGCCCGTGCAGCAGCAGGCTTGTGGCCGTCATTTCAACCATGTTGCGCAGCTGGCTTTCGTCCACCTGCACATGGGATGCGCCTTGCGGGAGCGCGATTTCCAGCGCCGGGCTGTCGGTTGTGGCTGTCACCAGCGTCAGGTCGCTGTTGTTTGAGAGGGCGATGATTTCAGTGATGCTCAGGTTTTGCGCGTCTTCTTCCACAATCAGATGCAGTTGCTCAATGCTGATGACGCCAGGGTTGGTTGTGGTTTCAAAAACGGCGATATCGGCTTGATATTCAATCACTTCATCCTGCACTACCAGCACATTGGAGCCGTAGGATACCCCCTGATAATCGGCGCTGAGGACGAAGGCGCGCCGTGGTTTCAGTTCGATGTTCTCGAAGAGAAAACTTCCGTCGGCCTCTGTCGCTGTCGTCAGCGTTTCTGATTCTTGGAAATCGTCGTAGATGTGCAACGACACCTCGCTTTGCTCCGCGCCGGGTTGCCCGCTAGTGATATTGCGCAGTGTACCAGACACTTGGCCAATCTGTGGTTGTCGCGCGTCGTCCTTCGCCGG
>CAJWGI010000332.1 GCA_913031335.1 uncultured Anaerolineales bacterium
ATTTCGTGGCCCGCCCCGGGCAGGCCGGCCTCCACGCGCAGCAGTTCATGCAGGCCGGCAGGCGCCACAACCGCGCCTGCTTCCATTGCTCGCGCAATACAGTTTTCCATCTGCGGTGGCGGTGCGACCAGTTCGTACCCGAAACCGGCCGGCGCCGCGCCGCGCAGCAGCCACGCGTTCTTGCCGAGGGGAAGCGCGTGATGGGGCGGCAGCTTGGAAGCCGCGCCCGCCAGTTGCGAGGCGACGGAGGACGCCTGCGCGCCATAGAGACCATACTGGCCAAGTTCTGTGGTCGCAGCTTGAAGAGTGACGTCATCTTGAAAGAAAATGAAGCCGCATAGCCACTGCTGCACCGCTTCTGACTTGCCCGGACTAGTAAGTAGCAGGGCGCGCTTGTCCAGATTCAGCACCAATAGATAATCGACGATGCGCCCGAGTGGCGTGGTGAGCACGGTCGGGCGACCCTCGTGCTGGGTCATTCCATTGAGGTTGTTTGTGGAGAGTCGGTGCAGCAGGTCCAGCCGGTCGGGCCCGTGCGCCCAGATGCGGCCCACGGCGCTGCGGTCGATGATGACACAGCCTGAGCGGGCGCGATGGTAGCTCTCAGCAAGGTTTTCCGGTGAGAGTCGAACCATCTCTGTCTGTGATTCCCGCGTGCTTTTACAGGCCGGTCATTATTTTGAGGAGAGATTCTTCCGAGGGCCGCAGCTCGGCCTCCGAAAGCTGCGCCAGCGGGACGTCGGTCAGCCGCTCGGCCTCAATCAGGCTGACGCGCCCGGGGTTGTAATAGAGCAGCCCGGTCAGCAGGGTGTGTTCCTCTTTGGCGTGTTCCAGCGCCCGCAGCGCGGCGACGCGGTCTGTCGGGTCGTACGTCTCATCCAATTTCCTCAATATGATGTGGGAACCGTCGTGCAGTGTGACGGTGCTGGCAGCGCCCGGGACATAGTCCGCGGTGATTTCCTCGCGCAGCGGCACATAGGCGATATCGTGCAGTGGCGCGTCGTGGTCGCGCGCCCAATCGTAGCCTTTGGTGGAGGCGGCCGTGTTGTTGAAGGTCACGCACGGACTGACGATGTCCAGCAGTGCGGTGCCCTCGTAGCTGATGGCAGCCTTCAGCAGCGGTCGCACCTGTTTCGGGTCGCCCGCAAAGGAGCGCGCCACGAAGCCGCAATCCGCCACGATGGCCTCCAGGCACAAATCCATTGGAGGAAGCTCGTTCTTACCATAATGTTTCAGCACTTGCCCTTCATCGGCAGTGGCTGAGAACTGGCCTTTGGTGAGACCATAGACGCCGTTGTTCTCAACGATGTACACCATCGGCGTGTTGCGCCGCATCACATGTTTGAACTGGCCGAGGCCAATGCTGCCGGTGTCGCCATCCCCGCTGACGCCGATGGCTATCAAGTCTCGGTTTGCCAGCATGGCCCCGCTCGCGACGGCGGGCATGCGGCCGTGCACCGCGTTGAATGCGAATGATCGACTCATGAAATATGCCGGGCTCTTGCTGGAGCAGCCGATGCCGCTGAATTTGACCACCTGCTCGGGCTGCAGGCCGAGTTCGAAAGCGGTGGTGATTATCTGCGAGCCAACGGAGGTGTGGCCACAACCGGCGCACAGCGAGGATTCCGCGCCCCTGTAATCGTGCTTTTCCAGCCCAACGGCGTTCGTTTTATTACGTGAGGGTGCCATCTTGATCGGCCTCCTTTTCCACAATCTTTGCGGTAATCCAGCTTGCCGTCAGCGGCAGGCCGTCACAGTGCGCCAGCGACTGTAGCCGGGTGGCCAGTGCAGGCATCTGCAGCTGGATTAGTTTGTGCAGCTGCCCATCAACGTTCATTTCTATTATATAGACAGTTTCATGCACGGCGACGAAATCGCGGACGGCCATGCTTGCGGGCAGGCTGCGCAAGCGCAGGTAGCTGCTTTCAACGCCGAGGGCAGCCAGCCGCTCGCGCGCTTCTGCAATTGCCGGGTCGGTCGAGCCGAAGCCAATGAAGCCGATGCGCGCGTTCTGCGCCAGCTCTGTCACCGGAGGCGGCAACTGCTCCCGCGCGGTCTCCCACTTCCTTTTCAACCGCGTCATGTTTTCGAGATAGTCCTGCGCATCCTCGCTGTATTGCGCTGCCGCGTTGTGCCCGCTGCCGCGCGTGAAATATGCCGCTCCGAGCTGGCGG
>CAJWGI010000333.1 GCA_913031335.1 uncultured Anaerolineales bacterium
AAAACCAGATTCAATGAGCGACAATCTGGCTGTCGTCGGATTCTATTTCCTGCAGGATGGCGCCCGCCTGATGGACGCGATTGAGAAACAGATCGACGGCAACGTGCAGACCAAGGGCGAGTATTATCTCGCCGACGCGATGCAGATATTGTTGGATGAAGGCATGCGCATGCGCGTGCAGCCAGTGGACATCTGGGAGGATTGCGGCAAGCCGGAGAACGTGCTGCACACGAACAAACACCTGCTGCAACACGGGCACGACAACAGCGCTGACGTAGTCGCGCGGGGATATGTGGTCGTGCCGCCCGTCAACATCCACTCGCATGCGCAGATAAGGGATTCGGTCATTGGGCCCTTCGCCACCATCGGAGCGGACTGCCACATCGATGGCTCCATCATCCGGGATTCGATTGTCGATCAGGGCGCACAAATCACCGACGCAGTGCTGGCACAATCACTCATCGGTCGCGGCGCGCGCGTGAAGGGGCGTTTCCGCACCTTCAACGTTGGCGACGAATCCGAGTTGGGTTTCGAATGACGGAAACTGTCGAATGCTATTCCGGCGCCGATTTCGGGGAGCGACCGCGCGCTTTCGATTGGAACGGGGAGCGCCATCAGGTGCAGACTGTTCTCGCTCGTTGGCAAACCCCGACCGGCCCGCGCTTCCGCGTACGCACTGAGGGCAACCTGACAATCGAACTCAGTTATGTGTGCGCCGATGAGCGCTGGCGAATCCGGCCAGCGCCGGAACCAGCATAACGTAGAAACCTAACCGCGCCCTATAGGTGAACCCGGGGCACGCGCGCGCCGATGCTGCAAACCAAGTCGTAATTAATGGTGCCCCACCGCAGGGCCAGTTCTTCAGCCGGCAGCCGCGCTTGACCCTGCTGGCCGAGCAGCACCACTTCATCGCCCACGACCGCGCCAGTCACATCATCCAGGCGCACCAGAAATTGATCCATGCACACTCGCCCCAGCACCGGCACGCGCTCTCCACCCACCAGAGCCACTTTCTCGCCCGCGCGGCGGTAACCGTCTGCATAACCGGCCGGAACCGTGCCGATGGTCTCCTCCCCACTGGTGATGTATTCGTGGCCGTAGCTTAGGCCCGAGCCCTTTGGCACAGCCTTCACATGGGTGAGCTGCGATTTCCATGCCAGGGCCGGGCGCAGCTCCCCCGGGCAGGGGCAGTCCACCGAGGGGTCCAGTCCGTACATGGCGATGCCGATGCGCACCATGTCGAAGTGCGCGTGTGGGCGCACCAACGTAGCAGCGGAATTGGCGGCATGCACCAATCCCGGCCGCAGCCCGCGCGCCTCCAGCGCATCGAGAACATCACGAAAGCGGCGTTCCTGCTGCAGCGTCGGCCCAAGGTCTTTCTCGTCCGCTCGCGCGAAGTGCGTCAACAGCCCCTCGAACTGCAGCCCATCGGTGTCCGTCAGGCTGTGTGCGAGCGCCGCCGCCCGCTCCGGACTGACGCCCACCCGGCCCATGCCGGTATCCACCTTCAAATGCAGGCGGGCGGGCTGCCCCGAATCTTGGGCAGCTGCGGCGGCCTTATGCAGCTGCCCGGCCTCCCACACAGTCAGCGAGACGCGCTCGGATATCAGTTCCGCAAGCCGCGTCGGCGGCGCGAATCCCAGCAGCAGAATCGGGCAATGCAGCCCGGCCCGGCGCAACTCAAGCGCTTCTTCAGCCTGCGCCACTCCACACCACGTTGCGCCGGCTCGCAGCGCGGTCTGCGCCACCGGCACCGCCCCGTGCCCGTACGCGTTTGCCTTGACCACTGCCATCACCCGCGCGGCGGTGTACCCGGCGAAAAAGCGCACGTTACTTTCAATGGCACCGAGGTCAATTTCCGCCCAGTTTGAGTACAATTGCGCCGGCCGCATGCCGGAAGTATACATGACTTGCCTGCGTTCCCGCCGGGTGCACACTTGCTTTCTGGCCGGAAAACGGTGATAATGCGGGCGATCTGGCCCTCTCACGCGGCAACAGACGCGCACCGAGACGAGAATAATCCGCGCGATGAAAGAGGAGATTTTGCATGCCTGACCGGTTCGCCCGGCGCGATTGCCGCCTCCACAAGCCAGCAGCATGACCGCCTTTATCGCCGACCACGTGAAAACGCTGCCGCCCTCAGGAATCCGGCGCTTCTTCGACATCG
>CAJWGI010000334.1 GCA_913031335.1 uncultured Anaerolineales bacterium
GCATTATAGGCGGGTTTGGCGCGGAGGGAAATGCGTCGTGTGCCGTGCCTCTTCGTGGCTCTCGCGCACGTGCCATGATGGCCGCCGGCGGGGGCCCGCCGGGGATGGGCTAACCCTCGTAAGCCCTGTGAATCAGCTGCGCCTTCATCTCATAACGCGGCAATGCGCCCGGCGCGACCAGTTCCACTGCTGCGCTGAAGATCAACTTCTCGCGCAGAGTGGATTCTACCTCCGCTGTTAGGGTCTCCAGACCGGAGGTGGAATTGTTGTGCTCGACTCGGATTCTCAGCGGCGGCTCCACACGCGGACCAGGCTGCTCGAGCACAATCTGAATCTCGCCGGTGACGCGCGGGCGCAGACTCATCACCACATCCTTGATGGCGGAGGGGAAGACATTGACGCCGCGCAGGATGAGCATGTCATCGGTGCGTCCTACACAGCGCAGACGCACCCCGCTGCGCCCGCATGGGCAACCGTCTGTCCAAACCACGACATGATCACGGGTGCGGAAGCGCACCAACGGCACGCACTCGCGCTGCAAATGGGTGGCGACCAGTTCCCCTTTCGCCCCTTCGGTAAACTCGATTGGCTCTCCGCTGTCGGGATCAATTAATTCCAGCAGCAGCATGTCCGGCGCCAGGAAGTGCATGCCTGATTTTTCATCACATTCAGCGGCGTAAACCGGGATCAGGTCAGCGTTGCCGATGCCTTCGGTCAGCGTGCAGCCCCAATCGGCCTCGATACGCTGGCGGATGGCGGGCACGCCCGCGCCCGGCTCCGCGCCGCTCTGGATGCGCGTGATGCCCAGGCTATCCGGCGCAAGGCTCAGACGCTCACGCGCGTACTCCGCCAGATAGGTGGCATAGGAGGGTGTGCACAGGAGCATATTGGCGCGCGTGTCCTGAATCGCGCTCAACAGCCGGTCGGAAGCACCGGTGCCGACCGGAATAAAAGTCGCACCAATTTCCTCGATAGCATCGTGCAGCGGTAGCCCACCTACAAAGAAACTCATCCCGAAACCCATTGCCACCACGCTGTCGGGGCGCACCCCTTGCGACCAGTGGACCCGCGCCACGCTCTGAATCCAGCCGTCGCGGTCCGCGCGCGTGATGCCCACATAGCTGGGGCGACCGGTTGTGCCGGAGGAGGAGTGGATGCGGATAATGTCCTTGGGCTGGGCAGCGCAGTGTTCCCCCAGTGGGGGCGCTGTGGCTTGGCTAGCGCGCAATTCGTCCTTGTTCGTGAACGGAAAAGCGGTCAAGTCTTCCAGATGACGCACGTCGCCGGGCTTCACGCCGGCCGCGTCAAACTTTCGCCGGTAGAAAGGGGAACAAGCGTAGACGTAATCCAGTTGGCGCTGCAGGCGTTGCAGCTGTAGGCGGCGAATCTCCAACGCCGGCATGGCTTCAATTTCTGCATCGTAATAACGTGGGTATGGCATAGTTTCTCTCTATGATGTTTTGGCGATCGCCCGGCGTAAACCGGCTACCAGCGAGCGCAATTCCCGCGCTTCAATCTCATAGGGCAAATTGCCAGCAGTGGTGATCAAAGCACAGTTTAGATTTTGAAACAAGGGAACGGCGGCTACCGGCGGCGGAGTAGCTGCCAGCGCCACCCCGAAGGGGATGTCGGGCTGCGCTCCGCTATCTGGCAGCCCATTCAGAAAAGCGGCTGGCAGGCAGGGCAGTGCTCCCGGGGCGGCCAGGCGCTGCCAGCTCACGTTGGCGGGCTGCAGTTCCAGCAACACCGGTACCGCCTCGTGGAAACGAATGATGTTGCAGATGGTCCCCACAGTGTCTTGCCACTGGGACCCAGGCTCGCTATCTGCAGCGGGCAATTGTGTTTCAATCAGCAGAATCAGATCAGCGCCGGCCTGGCACGCAGCGCGGGCGGCTTGAAGTGTGGCGTCACCCGCCGCTGCCAGGGTTTCCGCCCCGGCAGGTACGGCTCCGGCAGTAGATGACATGGAAAGGTGTCCGACTGTACTCAGGGGACCGGGCAGCGCCACGGCGAGCGCTACCCGCCCGCGCAAGACAACCCGTAGCCGGTGAACCACCTCCAGCATGACCGGAACGCGGCCACGCTCGGCAATGTCGCCCAGTGGCGTCAATTCGGCGGGCGGGGCGGCGACTCGCGGCGGCCCCGCTTCCCAA
>CAJWGI010000335.1 GCA_913031335.1 uncultured Anaerolineales bacterium
CACCAATGGCTCACCGGCGCGTATCAGCCAGGGCAGGACGCCAATCTGCTGCAGCACGAACATGATTGCGGTACCCAAGAGAAACAACGGTATCACCTCCTTGAGATACCACTCAAGTCGCGCCAGAGTCTTGATCACCACATTGGAAAGCAACGGGAAACGCAGCGGTGGAAGCTCCACCAATAGAGGGGAGCGTTCTCCCGCCAGCACACGCGCAGCCAGCCAGCCGACGGCGAAAAGCACGCCGAGCACCACAGCCATCCAGATCATCGTAGCAGCGAGCGAAATGCTGCCCAGCATGCCCAGAACCACACCCAACTGTGCCGAGCACGGCACAGCCAACGCCAGAAGCAAGATCACCAGCAGCCGGTCGCGCCGGCTCTGCAACACGCGAGTGGTCAGCGTCGCCATGGTAACGCATCCGAGGCCAAGCACCATCGGCAGCACTGCCTGCCCATTCAGACCCATCAACCGAAACACGCGATTAGTCAACACGGAGAGG
This sequence comes from uncultured Anaerolineales bacterium, assembly GCA_913031335.1. GTDB lineage: Bacteria > Chloroflexota > Anaerolineae > Anaerolineales > UBA11657 > CAJWGI01. Next base: position 503 of record CAJWGI010000335.1, read on the forward strand.
CGTGGCAAATAGCCCGAATCCTCCAACACGCCAAAAGCAAGGAAGAAGGTGGTGACAATCGGCAATATCAACGCCAGCGCGTAGGTCATTCCCATCGTCCACAGGCCGATGTCGCCAACCAGGAAATCTACCAGAAGCGGAACCGGCAGCGCCCGCGTCACCCAAGCAGTGACCCACGGATTGACCAGTTCGCCAAACAGGTTCTCCTCCAGCAGGCCAACCAGCGTGCCGGCCCCGAATATGCCCACGAACCAGTAAAGGCCATACAACGCCACCCCAAGCACCGGAAGACCCCACAGTGGATGCGTGGCCAAATGCCCTAGCGCGGCCACCAATCCGCGCGCACCGGTGCCAGATTTGAGCAGCACAGCAGTGGCTATCCGGTCCACATAGGCCAAGCGGGTGTGCTGGAACACGGTGGAGAGCGATTCGTCCAAAGACGACTGAAGTTCTTCTCGCCGCGCTTCCAATTGCGCGTAGAGGGGTTGGTCCGCGTACGCTGCCAACCATTGCTCGGCCACAGCGTCCTTGCTCAGCCACATCAAGGCCAATGCACGGGCGGCCACGGGGGCTTCCGGCAAGACCGCGCCAATCTCGTCCAGCGCCGTTTCAATCTCGCGCGCATACGTGATGCGGAAACTCGGCGCGCGCGGTTTTTGTGCTACAGCCACGAGTTCATCCACGCCCTCTCCTGCGGTCGCCACGGTGGGCACAACAGGCACGGATAGATGTTTCGAGAGCATCTGCTCATCTATGGCAACGCCGCGCGAGTCGGCCTCGTCCATCATGTTCAGCGCGAGCACCATGGGAACACCCATCTCAGCAAGTTGCACGCTCAACAGTAGGGTGCGTCGCAGGTTCTTGGCATCGCCAACTTGCACAATAGCTCTCAACGGCTCATACAGCAATACTCGGACGGTCACCTGTTCATCCTCGCTGCGCGCAGGAAGCGTGACAACGCCGGGGGTATCGAGCACCACTGTGTCCGGATTCGATTCGGCCGCGCCCCGCGCCATCTGCACCGTAGTTCCCGGATAATTGGAAACGGTCACGTAACGGCCGGTCAGGCGCTGAAACAACACTGATTTGCCAACGTTCGGGTGACCGACGAGGGCAATGCTGCCCCCGTTCGCCGATTGAACGGCCTCATCTGGAATCTGGGGTTCCGGCGCGCCAAGGTGTTTATCAACTTTGGCCATTATGTTTCCTCCGCGACGCATTCTCGGCCGGCGCGCAGTCGGCACAGTAACCTTCGAAGCAAACGCACGCGTGGGTGAACTGCACCCCGGTCAGTGCGGTAATTTCCACCTGCGCCTGCTGGATTCTGGGCGTCTCCACCTCGATAATCTCGCGGCATCCCAGGCAGGTGAAATGATAATGTTCACCTTTACTGACTGTCTCGTAATACTCACGTTTGTGGTCACGCGCAAAATAACGCTGCTCGACAAGTTCCATTTCCTTGAGCACGCCGAGAGTGCGGTACACCGTAGCCAGATTGAGACGAGAATCCCGCCGGCGGGCGCGGGCGAACACCTCGTCCGCATCCAGATGGTCATCAGTGCTGTCGAGGATCGAGAGAATTAGCCGGCGTTGCGGTGTCAATCGTCGTCCCGAAGCCCGCAGCTGAGCGGTCAACGATT
>CAJWGI010000336.1 GCA_913031335.1 uncultured Anaerolineales bacterium
TCACTGACGCGCAGTGGGATAGTGACGGGCAGACGGTAGTGTGGCGGCAGCGGGACGGCTCGCGCGGCACGTTGATGGCGCAGCGGCGTGGCGGTGAGACGCGGGAGCTGACCCCGGGGATTTCTGTGCGCGCCGAGGTGAATTATGGAGGCGGGGACTATACTGTTGCGCATAGGCATGTAATATACGTGTGTGGTGGTCTGCTCTGGTGCATTAAAATAGAGGGAGGCCGATCTCTGCAGTTGACGCGAGAAATCGGTGCGGTGGCGGCCCCGGCAGTCAGCGCGGACGCGCAGTGGATTGGGTATGTGCGAGCAGGGGATGATGCCGACGCAATATGCGTAATAGATTGGAATGGGAAGCGGTCCGAACAGAGACTATTGCGTGGGGATCAATTTTACATGCAGCCGGCATGGCACCCTAACGGCTCAATGCTGGCATGCGTGGCGTGGAATGCGCCGCAGATGCCCTGGGACGGATGCGAGCTGCGGCTGGTGCAACTGCAGTGTGCCTATGGTGAGCTGCGCGCGGAGAGCGTGCACACTGTGGATGGGGGGAGAGGTACCTCTATTTTTCAACCTGAATTCTCCCCTGACGGACGGTATTTGGCTTACGTGTCTGATGCTACTGGATGGGGACAGATTTACCTGCATGAGACGAAAAACGGAGCACGACGACAACTGACGGACGCTGTCGCGGAACATGCTCGGCCTGCCTGGGTTCAGGGGATGCGCACTCTCGCGTGGTCTCGGGATAGCGACGCTGTTTTCGCGCTACGTAATGAGCGCGGGCGGGTGCGGCTGTGGCGCTACGGGCTGGAAGGAGAAGGCGCAGAGGTGAGCGCCGCGGTGGATTACAGTGACTTCGACAGCATATCCGCCGCGCCGGATGATGACACGCTCGCGTGCGTGGTTTCCGCGAGCACTACACCGAAGGAGGTGGTGGCTTTTTCACCGCGGGCGGGCGGAGGCGCACAGGTGATTGCGCGCAGCCGGGAAGCGACCCTTCCGGCCACTGCGCTCTCGGCCGCGCGAGCGGTGCAATGGCGCAGCGTGGGAGACGAGGTGGCTCACGGACTATATTACCCGCCGGCAGGCGAAACTGCGGAAGGGCCACCCGCGATCGTGATGAGCCACGGCGGCCCCACCGCACAGCGCACGCTGGCTTTTTACCCAGAGGTGCAGTTTTTCGTCAGCCGCGGTTATGCGGTGCTGCAGGTCAACTATCGCGGCAGCAGCGGCTACGGGCGCGATTACATGCTGAAAATGCGCGGTGCATGGGGCAAGGTGGACCGCGAGGACCTGCTCAGCGGGGCGCGTTTTCTGGTGGAAAACGGGCTCGCCGACGGCGCACGGCTGGTGGCCATGGGAGGCAGCGCTGGGGGTGTTTCCGTACTGCTGGCGCTGATACATCAACCCGGTTATTTTTCCGCGGGAGTGTGCAGCTACCCTGTCGCGGATATGCTGGCGCTGAGCACGGAAACACACCGATTTGAGCGGCACTATAATCACAATCTACTGGGTCCTTTGCGGCAGGCCGAGGCAGCCTATCGCTGTCGCTCGGCGCTGCTGCGCGCGGATGAGATTGTAGACCCGCTGATTCTGTTCCACGGAGCGGACGACGCGGTCGTGCCGCCGGAACACTCCTCCGGCCTCGCTGCCAGTCTGAAGCGGCGCGGGGTGCCGCACGAGCATCATCTCTTTGATGGTGAGGGTCACGGATGGCGAAAGGATGAAACCGTTGTGGCGTACTATGCGGCTATCGAACGGTTTCTGCGAGAGCATTTATAGAGCTAATCGAGGCCGGAACAAACCGGTACTCGAAGGCTCAACCTTGCTCTGCCAGCAGCTCTTTCAACTGGCCAAGCGTGATGTTGCCGCCGCTCATAATCAGCACCACTTTCTTTCCGTTCAGGCGCTCGCGTAATTTGCACGCGGCTGCTAGCGCGGCAGCCCCGGCGGCTTCCACAAGGTTGTGCGTTTGCTCGATGGCAAGGAGCATGGCCGATTTTAGCTCGGCTTCGCTCACCAGCACGAAATCGTCCAGGTCGCGCTGCATGATGGCCTGCGGCATTTCAAATGTAGAGCGGGTAGCCAGGCCCTCTGCAAACGTTTCCATTTTCGTCTCCACCCGCCGCTTTTC
>CAJWGI010000337.1 GCA_913031335.1 uncultured Anaerolineales bacterium
AAGCTATGTCCAATATAAGGCGTCCCCAATCGCCGCGCGTCATGTGCTCAGGATTAGTGAGATGCTTCTGCAGCAGCTGCTCTATTTCACCAATGTGCTGCTCGATGCGCTGGTTCTGCGCAGTCGCCAGTGCTTCCAAGACCTGCTCGCGCCAATCGTCCCAGTCCAATTCCTCCCAGTCCGGCAACTCGATTAGCAGCTCTAGCCGCGTGCGCGTTTCGATTCGGCGCAGGGCTTTGGCAAGCAGGTCCGCGCCAAGGGCCCTCTGAATGCGCGCGCTCACCTCTTCTTTCAGGTTATCCATGGTCAAATCGCCGAGCTGCTCGCGGGTAAGCTGCAGAGCTACTCCGGCCGTATCGAGCATTTCTTTGGCCACCTGCGCGACGGGCAAGACTTGTCCGGCCTCCCGCGCCTCCATCACCGCGCCCTCATATGTCATTTCGGCGAGTTCACAGCGTTCGCGCACGCGCGCGGGCAGCTGCTCGGCCAGATTCTCAAGCTCGGCATCATACGCCAGAAGCGTACGTTCCAGCGCCAGATCAGCCGCCCGCCGGGCCATCTCCAGAAGGGTGGTATGGATGTCGCCCTGCTGCCCGGCAACTGCTTTAGCACATTCGTCAACCTCCCCGGTTGTGCCCGCGTTCTGCTGCGCATGCCACAGTTGCTCCAGCGCTGGCACCGCTTGCGCGAGAGCATCAAGCAGCAACTCAATGCTAAACGGAAAAAACAGTTTGCCGTCCCTGCGCTGCAGGGCCGGCTGCGTGCCATCCAGCCAAGCCAGCAGCCGCCACCAGCCTTCCTCGTCGACGCTGGAGAGTTCCACTCGCCGCTGCACTTCCGCGGCCAGCATCGCCTCGATATCGGCGCTCAAATCATCTTTGCAGAAAATGCGATTGCGCTGCTCGTAGAACTTGGTGCGCTGCACATTGAGCACATCATCGTATTCCAGCAGGTGCTTGCGCACGTCGAAATTGGCGCCTTCCACCCGCGTCTGCGATTGCTCGATGCTCTTATTGACGATGCCATGTTCGATTGGCATAGCCTCATCAATGTTCAGGCGCTCCATCAAGCTGGAAACGTTTGCGCCGCCGAACCTGCGCATAAGTTCATCCTCGAGGGAAAGGTAAAAACGGCTCGAGCCCGGGTCGCCCTGCCGGGAGGCGCGTCCGCGCAGCTGGTTGTCGATTCGGCGCGCCTCATGACGCTCCGAACCGACCACGTGCAGCCCACCCAATTCGCGCACCTGTTGCTCGTCCTGCATATGCTGCCGAAAGGCCTGCACCTCCTCGGCGTAGATTCCATAATCTTCCGCAGAAAGCGCGTGCGTCGCCTGCTCCCGCTTTTCATGCGTCATATTGAAGGCATCAGCCACGCCCGCGCGCTTCAGCACGCGGTTGACGTTGGCCAGCGCCTCTTCGGAGATTTCGCCGCCCAGCTTAATATCAATGCCGCGGCCAGCCATGTTCGTGGCGATTGTCACCGCGCCCAGTTCCCCGGCGCGGGCGATAATGCGCGATTCTTCGTCGTGCTTCTTGGCGTTCAGCACCTGACAGGAAATGCCCGCCTCGAGCACGTTTCGCAGGTCGGGCTGAGCGTGCTCGTCCAGACCTAGAATTTCGCACAGCCGGGAGAGGTTCTCTGCCGCCGTGGGATTCAGGCGCAGTTTCAATTCCTTTCCCAGCGGCCGCAATAGCGACGGCTTGAGTTTGTCCAGCGGCGCGTTCAACTCCGCCAGTTCTGGCACAGCGCGGCCATCCTCCTCGCGATCGTTCACCTCGAACCAGGCATCCCGCAGCAGCCAGACCAGCGCCAGCCCACGCAGCGATTCCGCCCGAAAGCGCGTCGCCAGACGCTCGGAGGCCTCCACCGATGTGGTGCCAATTAACATGGGCTGCCCGCAGACATGGCGGGTGAACACTTCCTGCGTAAGGGCGCGCAGCTTGGCCTCCTCGGTGCGGAAGACAAGGTCATCATAATCTTTGCGCCGGTGCAGCAGCGGTGCTTCAGTGTCATCCACATGGGCAATGAACGAGAATTTCGAGCCATTCTCCCTGAAAGACACCTCAGTCAAGTCGGGGTCCACACGGGCACGATAATCGAGCTGAGTGGGGATGGGCACC
>CAJWGI010000338.1 GCA_913031335.1 uncultured Anaerolineales bacterium
CATCGGTGTGACAGGAGGAGGTATCGGTATTGGGTCGGTGGTTGGGGGTGCTGTCCAGGCGATGGGGCGGAATCCGGATGCAGCGCCATTGATCCAGACCAACATGATCATTGGTATCGCGTTCGCCGAGGCCGTTGCGATTTACGCCCTCGCCGTGGCGTTTATCATTCTGTTTGCTACTTGAGTCGCGCAACAGCGTCGGCTGAATTGGAATTGCGGAGGAGGCTATTCAGATGGAAGCCTTAGGAAACCTTGGAATAAACCTGAGCTATCTTGTGGTGCAGATACTTAATTTCTTGATTGTAATGCTGATCATGTCGTTCTGGGCGTACAAGCCGATTCTCAAGGTGCTTGACGAAAGGCGCGACAAGATTGCACAGAGCCTTGAGGATGCGCGCGAAGCTGCGGAGGCGCGCGCGAACGCGCAGAGCGAGGCGGAGAAAATCCTCGCTGAGGCGCAAGCAGAAAGGGCGAGCATCGTCGCTGATGCCACCCAGCGCGCCGAGAAGACGGCCGCCGATATGCGCGCGGCTGCAGAACAGGAGCGCGCGCAGCTGCTGGAGCAGGCTCAGGAGGCCGTGAAGGAGCAGAAAGAAAGCGCCCTGCTGGATTTGCGCCCACAGGTGGCCGCTCTGGCAGTTGCGGCCGCAAATAAAATCGTCGCCGTCGGGCTTGATGAAGCCCGCCAGCGAGCGCTGGTGGACGAGTTCTTCTCGGGCGTTTCGGATGGAAAGGTGGCGGTTCTGGAGGGAGCCAAGCTGCAAGGGCAGGCTGCAGTGGTCACCAGCGCAATCACATTGAAGGCGGATGAGCAAACACAGATTGAAAGCGGCCTGAAAGACAAACTGGGCGGCGAGGCTGATGTCTCTTTCCGCGTGGACCCCGCCATTCTGGGCGGCATAGTGGTGCGCGTGGGCGAACATGAAGTGGATGGCTCGGCGCGTCGCGCGTTGGAGACTTTGCAGCAAAGTCTGGTATAGCCCCTCCTCGAGAATTGCGAACTGCAGCCCCGGGCAGACCCCAGTGGTCCCCCGGGGCTGTTTCGGTTAATGGGCCGGGGTATAATCACCGTGGTGTTTGTCACTCCGTTTACCGCAAGACTTTCCACGTCAGTCTCGTGAAACTATCCGAACTTATCGCTGCTGTGCCCGCAGCAACTTTCCCAAATAGCGGTGACCCGGAGATCACCGCCGTTGTGGAGGATTCCCGGCATGTGACGCCGGGCGCCCTTTTTGTGGCGCGCCGTGGTCGTGAACTTGACGGACACGCCTTCATCCTGGCGGCGCTGCAGGCTGGCGCGGCCGCCATCGTGGGTGAGCTCGCGGTGGGGGAGCTTCCGGATGCGTGCGCCGAGATGACCATCCCCTATGTGCAGGCGTCGGATGGCGCTGCCGCGGTGGGGCAGCTTGCGGCTGCTCTGCATGGCTTTCCGGCGCGCAAGCTGGTGATGATTGGCGTCACTGGTACCGATGGTAAGACCACCACCTGCAGTCTGATTCATAGCATTCTGCGGGCCGCTAGCATTCGCGCGGGCTTGATTACCACGGTAAATACCGAAATCGGTGCGGAGGTGATGGACACCGGATTTCACGTGACCACCCCGGATGCGGCCGCCGTGCAAGGCTTTCTGGCGCGCATGGTGGCGGCCGGCATGACCCATTGTGTGCTGGAGGCCACCTCCCATGGGCTTGCGCAGCAGCGCGTAGCTGCGTGTGAATTCGACCTCGCAGTGGTGACCAACATAACGCACGAGCATCTCGATTATCACGGCTCGCTGGATGCTTACATAGAGGCAAAGGCGATGCTTTTTGATAGCCTGGCCTTCGCCGCGCCGAAAACCGGCGTGAGCAAACTTGCAGTGCTCAACCGAGACGACGACCAGAGTTACGAATACCTCCGCGAGAGATTGCAGGTGGATTATGCGGACTATGGCCTGCAATCATCCGCCGCCACCTACGCGGATCACATCCGCAGCGAGGGCGCCGGAACCCGCTTCGATGTGCAGACGGACGGGAAGCGCTTCTCCGTTGAGACTGCGCTCCCGGGCGAATACAATGTGGCCAACTGCCTGGCTGCAATCGTGGCGACTCGAAACGGATTGGG
>CAJWGI010000339.1 GCA_913031335.1 uncultured Anaerolineales bacterium
CCGCGGCTGGCGCGCGCGCCTTGCGCGGATGCCGCGGCTGATAAGCCTGATGACGGCAGCGCTCATTCTAGCGCAACCTCTTGGTCTGGCAATTCAGCGTGATGTGACCACCAGCGGTGATCCCGGTGGCCTGCAGATTGTCTCAATCAAACGCCGCCGCATCGGCGCGCTTACCTTTCATCGCGTAGAGACGCGCGGGTGAGATGAGCGCGCTTCCGCCGGTGACGCTGCTGTATGGTGACGATGAATTCGCCATCGCGGAACAGGTTAAGGAACTTAAGTGCGCTCTTGGCGCGGACGAGAATGCCGCGATGAACGTGACTGAATTCGAGGCGCGTGGGCTCTCGTTCGCGCAGTTCCGCTCGGTGTGCGAGTCGGCCCCGTTTCTGTGCCCGCAACGTCTGGTGATTCTTGCTGACCTTTTGGCGCACGGGAAAAACGACGCGCTGCCCGGGGACGCACCGAAAGACTTGCTCACCGCCCTAATTGAATACCTACCCGCCTTGCCTGCCTTCACCGCGCTGCTGATGCTGGGGCACAGGAAGATTCCGAAGAACAGCCGTCTGCTGAAAGTGGTGCGGGCCATGGAGGGCGCGGTGGTGCGCGAGTGCACGCTTCCGGAGCATAGAGACCTTCCGCGCTGGATAAGAGAGCGCGCCGACCGCGCTGGTGGAGATTTCTCGGCCGCGGGCGCGCAGGAGTTGGCCGCGGCCGGAGTAGACAACCCGCGCGCGCTGCAGTCTGAGATTGAAAAACTACTGGCATACGTCAATTGGGAGCGGCCGGTCATGGCGGAGGATGTGCGCCGCATGGTGCCGGCGGCGGGGCAGGCGGATATTTTCCGGCTGGTGGATTCGCTCGGCGAGCGCGATTCGCGCCAGGCGATGGCCCAATTGCACCGCCTGCTTGGGTCCGGGGACCGCGATGCCATGGGCGTCTTCGGAATGGTGGTGCGCCAGTACCGGTTGCTGCTGCAGGCGAAGGAGATTCTGGAGCTAGGCAGCAGCAGCGGCGACGTGAAAGCGTGCCTAGGACTGCCACGATTTGTGGCCGAAAAAATCAGCGCGCAATCGCGGCGTTATAGTTTGGGTGCGCTGGAGCGAATCTATCGGCACTTGCTGGCAATGGATACAGCTATGAAATCTGGCAGCGATGGCCAGGTGGTTTTGGACGTGATGGTGGCGGGTCTGACGGTTTGATCGACATGATATGAGTAGACCGATTACGGGAGGCAATCATGAGCGTACAACCGCTAACATGGGATGACTTCGAGGAAGCGCAGCAGCAGGGACCGGAGCCGACGGTGCTGTCCGGCTGGCGACTCTGGTCTGCGCGGGTGCTGTGGGCGCTGGTGATGCTGGTCACGGTTGGTCTCTTTGCGGCGAGCATTAAACCTTATTTCGATTTCGTTCTTTTCTTTCCGAAATTCTGGTTCAGTTCGCCCGATTACGCCCCGGCGCTGGAGCAACTCAGCCTGACGGCGGGTTTCTACCATGGCTACCTAATTGCGCTGCAGGTACTGCAAGTGCTGGTGTGTCTGGTCATCGCCGCGCTGATTTTCAAGAACAAATCGGACGACTGGCTGGCGCTGTTTGTCTCGTTGACGCTGGTGGCATACGCGGCCAGTCAGGGCGACCAGATTGGCGCGCTGCTGATGAACGCGCCCGAGCTGCGTTACGCCGGCGCTGCCCTCGCTGGCGCTGGCCGAAACAGCCTTGCTGTTGTTGCTCTATTTCTTCCCCGACGGCGATTGCAGCCCGAATTGGACAATACCGCTGGCGTGGATATGGGTGCTCTGGCAAGCCTCCAATCTGGTTTACGAGGCCTCGCCGCTGAACCCCGCCCTCTGGCCAACACTGGCCCGCAATCTGGTGATGTTGGCGTGGTTCAGCACCGGACTTTTTGCGCAAATATGGAGTTACGTCAAAGAGTTTTCACCCGTTGAAAGGCAGCAGACCAAGTGGGTGCTCTTCGGTTTCGTGCTCTCGGTTGTCGGGATGTACGTGCCCGGGGTGCTGAAAGGTCTCATACCGGCGCTGGGCAGCCCTGGGCTGGGGGCGGTGGTGTATGACATCG
>CAJWGI010000340.1 GCA_913031335.1 uncultured Anaerolineales bacterium
GGTCGAGCACTTGCCGCAATTCGCGCTGGTCCGGTGTGGCCATTTCCGCTGCCGCGGACGGGGTCGGTGCGCGCATATCGGCCGCCAGGTCCGCCAGAGTAAAGTCAGTCTCATGGCCTATGCCGGTGACCACCGGCGCGGATGTGGCGGCAATCGCCCGCACCACCGCTTCAGAGTTGAACGCCCACAGGTCTTCGATTGCACCTCCGCCGCGGCCAAGCAGGATTACATCCGGCTGCGACCGGTCTGCCGCCTGCAGCGCAGCCACGATTTCATCGGGCGCGGCGCTGCCCTGCACCGCGGTTCCCACCAGTTCCACCTGCGCCAATGGCCAGCGCCGGGCGAGCACGCAGCGCATGTCCTGGCGGGCGGCGCCAGTGGGCGAAGTCACCAGAGCTATTCGCGCCGAGAGGGTGGGGAGGGGCTTCTTTCGCTCCGCGTCGAATAGACCCTCGGCCGACAGTTTGCGCTTCAGTTCTTCCAGCTGCACAAGAAGCTCACCCACGCCAGCGGGCCGCAGCGCCGTGGCGTAGAGTTGATAGCGCCCCGCGACTGCATACACGCTTACCTGACCGTAAGCCACCACACGGTCGCCATCCTCGGGCAGAAAACCCAGCCGCGCCACCTCGCTCCGCCACATCACACATTGAAGCGTGGCGTCCGCATCTTTCAGGGAGAAATACAGGTGGCCGGAGCGCGGCCGCGAGAGATTGGACAGCTCCCCAATCACGGCCACGTCGTGCATCTGGAGGTCACCTTCGAACATATTGCGCACATGGCGCGTCAGTTCTCTCACTGTCCACTGCACTCCGGGAAGTCTAAAAGAGAGTTGTGTTTGCATATTCATGCTCACCCTGCAATCGTAAACCAGTGCAGCACCGCTGTCAAATGAGCGCCGCGCCCATGCTATAATCCACCCATGCTCCGACGCTGGTGTGCGGCCGGCGGCTTGCTTCTGACCGCATGTGCCAACCCCACGCCTCCCTCCCCCAATCCGACGGCAGCATCCCCACCGGTTGTGTTCGGCACTGCCATAGCCACCGTCACCGAGACCCCTCGGCCAACACAGAAAACGCTGCGACTGTGGGTACAGCCCGAATTTGATCCAAAGGCTGATACGCCGGCCGGGGCAGAATTGTTGGGGCAGCTGCAGCGATTCGAGCAGATAAATTCCGGCACACAAGTAGAGGTGCGCGTAAAGCGGGCGCTTGGCGCCGGCGGAATGATAGATTCCATCCGCACCGGGTTAGCCGCTGCGCCCGGCGCGCTGCCCGATGTAATCGCCATTGACGCACACAACCTCGATGCGGCCGCGGCCGACGACTTTATTCTGAGGCTGGACACGCTGGTCAACCCCGACATCATGGCGGACTACTACCCGTTTGCTCTTGAGAGTGGCAGCCGCAACGGGAACCTGATGGGCTTGCCTTTTGCCGCCGACGCGCTTGTGGCTGCCTACGCGACAACCGCGTACGCGCAGCCGCCGACAAGCTGGGCCACGGTTCTGGAAAGCGCCTTTCCGGTTATCATTCCGGCCGCAGATCCAGAGTCTCTCTTCGCAGTGCAGCAGTATTTGTCGCTGGGCGGCAGCCTGTGGGATCGCTCCGAGGCCGCGGCGCTGAACACCACCGTGCTGACGGAGCTACTGGACTACTACGCAGCGGCACGGACTGCCGGGGTTCTGACCAAAAACACGCTAGACTTCGGCTCCGGCGCGGAAACCTGGTCGGCATACCGCGAATTGCGCGCGCCGCTGGTAATCACAAGTGCACACAGCTACCTGCAAGATTCAGCGCTGGCGGCCAACACCGGCGCCGGCCCGGTTCCCACTCAAACCGGAAAACCGTATGTGCTGGCCGAAGTCTGGTCGTACGCACTGGTCAACACAGATATGGCTCGCGAATCCGGCGCATGGGAATTGCTCGACTGGCTAGTGCAACCACAAAATATGGGCGCATGGGCACTGAAAGCAAGCTACCTACCTCCGCGTGCAGACGCGGTTGCATCATGGCCTCCGGAGGCGCCAGCGGATTTCGCCCATCTGGTGTTGGCAGCCGCCCACCCCAAACCAGA
>CAJWGI010000341.1 GCA_913031335.1 uncultured Anaerolineales bacterium
GCACGGCCGGCGGCGCCGTGCATACGGATCGGTTCGTACGCGGCATGACAGCCTCGATGGCATGACCACGGTGCGCGAGATACGCAAGGATTTCGTAATCGGCGCGCGCTCCGCCAGATGTGATTGCGAGCGCGGTCTGAATGGCGAGAACGCGCATCAGCGCCGTGAACCGCCGCAAGTCGCTCGCAGCGCCTGACGTACTCTCTGCCCCACCATTATCCGCAGGGAATACCACATTTCCCAGAACCGGTAGCCAGACGCGAACAAGCCCGGGGGAAACCCGGATTGAATCTCATCCAACAGCTGTGGTAGTGATTCGCACTGCACCCACACCATTCCGGTGGAAGTGTCAGTCTGATTCTCTCGCTCCCCGCCTGGCCAGCGCCTGTCGGTGAGAATCAGGCTAGCGTTACGGTGCGGCAACACTTCCTCATGAATCAGTCTTCGCGTGCCCACACCCCAATCCTCGGCCGAATAATCATCGAAGAGAATGCCAATACTATCGGCCGCGACGCGCAGCGCGGCATAGAAGTCATGCTGCACAGTGCGATGCCCGTGACCGGCATCGATGAAGGCCAAATCCACCGGCGCGCCGCAGAATCCTCGCATGACCGCAGCGGAGTACCCCGTCAATTCACGAACGTGCTCCAACCAACCGGGATGCGCTGTCCGCCTCCACACCTCAGCACGCGCGAGAAGTTCAACGCGCGGCTTTTCAGATTCATTCCAGCGAACCGGCCATCTGATGCTCTCATCTGATGAAACCTTATCAACCGTGTGAATGACGCCAGGGATGCCGCAATCACGCATTGCCCACGCCACACAAAGACAGCCATATCCCCGACCGGTTCCAAACTCCAGCACCGAGGTCGGCCTATGTTTTGCCACCAGTGCATAAAGGAGGATGCCGCGTTCGTAATTGGCGCGAAAAAAGGATCCGTCCGCCCGATTTCGTAATGCCGTCGCATCACCCAGTTTCCAGAAGCGCTCGACAGGCGGAAGTTCGACACCGAGCGCTTCCACGAATTCATGAACTTTGAACACATCGAGTGTGGTTTTTGCAGCCATCGAAGATGGTGCTCCAGTCATGGCCCGGTGCAGGTCAATTCCTCGGCCAGTACGGGTTACCTTTCAGGTATTCCGCGATCGCTTCCGCCGCCACTCGATAGCCGTACGCGGACATGTGTCCGTTTCCCCGATAGCGCGCGATTGCTGCCGGGTAATCGGCGTCCGGTTCATAATCCGGGTCATATTGCATCAGATACGCTGTTTCTATCTCAGCTCGGGCCCTCAGCGCCGGGGTCAAATCGAGAAACCGCACCCCGGCATCGGCGGCCAACTGGGCGACAAAACGTTGTGGCGCATCCGGGTAACCTGTTTCCGGCAGCTGCCGATAATCCGGAATCGCCACCACCAGCATTGGCACATTGTGCTCCGCCAGCATGGACGCTGTCGCTGCGAACCACTCGCGATAAGTCTGCCAGCAATTCCCTGCCGGTTCGTTCTGTGCGCGGTGAAACGCATCGCAGCCCGTCTCAGGTGTGGAAGGCTCTCCCGCAAACTGCTCCTTTTCCACCTGCCTTTGGACTTGCGCCTCCCGCCGCAGCATGCCGGTTTTCAAACTGTGCGCGAAGCGCAATATGGCGAGCTTTTGCTCAAGATTGATGAGCGTGGTGCGCGCCCAGAGCATTAAAGATGTCCCGTACACCCGCCGCACCGGCCGCGCTAGGTAATCGCGCTGCAACCCGCGCATGTCGGAGATATCGTTCGGGAAAAAGGCCAGAATAACCAGGTCTGGTTGAAGCGCCAGCCCGCGTTCTTTTAGGTAATGGTATTCATCCACAATCGTATACCCGGCCACACCGGCATTGAGCACCTGGGCGGTCGCGTGCGGGTGCGGGGCGGCATCCAGCAATCGTTCCAACTGCGCGGGCCAGGAGTCTTCATTGGGCACGTACGGGCCAAAGGTAAACGAATCGCCGATTGCGAGGATGCGTATATCGTGACTGCCATCCGCCTCTTCAACATTGCGCAGGCCGTCCGAATTAGTCTGCACATGATAGGGGCGGTG
>CAJWGI010000342.1 GCA_913031335.1 uncultured Anaerolineales bacterium
AGTCTACGCGCAGGTGGCGGCGCGCGGGCTGCCGGAACGGGTGCTTTTCCCAGGCTTTGTGGCGGAAGATGATCTTCCGGCGCTGTACTCCTCGGCGGCGATAATGGCTTTCCCCTCTCTGTACGAGGGCTTCGGCCTTCCGGTGTTGGAGGCTATGGCCTGCGGAGCGCCGGTGCTCGCATCCACCGCGCCATGTCTACCGGAAGTGGCCGGAGATGCGGCTCTGCTGATCGACCCGCGCGACGTCGGCGCGATGGCAGCCGCGATTGAAAAATTGGTCAATCAGCCCGAGCTCAGGCATGTGCTGCGGGCAAAGGGCTTGGTGCGTGCCGCGCAGTTTCGCTGGGAGAACTCCGCAGCGGATCTGTTGCGGATCTATCGAGAAATCGGAGAACATCCATGAGCGCGCAATCTATCCGTGCAGGCAAAGTGGACGTGAAGCAGCGGGAGCAGCCGGATGGCAAGGCGGCTGCAGCGTCGTGCGTGAGTATTGCGCAGCTGATGCAACCGGAACACGCCAATCCACTTGGCAATGTGCATGGCGGCACGATCATGAAACTGGCAGACGAGGCCGGCGGCCTGGCCGCTATGCGCCATGCCGGACGCCCCACGGTCACAGTGTTCATCGATTCGATGACCTTCGACAAGCCAGTGCAGGTGGGCGCGCTGTTGCACCTGTACGCGCTGGTCAGCTGGGTGGGTCGCACCTCGGTTGAAGTGTTGGTCACGGTGGAGGCAGAGAACCCGCTCACCGGCGAGCGCGTGGAAACAAACTCGGCCTTTTTCATGTATGTGGCTCTGGACGATAATGGGCGTCCCACGCTGGTTCCGTACCTCATCTGCGAGACTGAGCAGGAGCGAAAACGCATGGCCGCGGGAGAAAAACGGCAGCACTACCGCCTGTCACAGCGGTAATCGTGAGCGTTGCCGGGCATGGATAAGCGCTGACACAGATGGCAAGAGAGTAACAATGGCAGCGAAACAGGGGCGACCACAAAGCGAGGAAAAACGAGAGCCAAAATCCGATTTCGTGCGCGCCGCAGTCTCCGAGGATGCGCGCGCGGGCAAGTTCGACAGGCGCGTGCAGACCCGCTTCCCCCCGGAACCGAACGGATACCTGCACATCGGCCATGCCAAATCCATCTGCCTGAATTTCGGCATTGCCGCCGAACATGGTGGGGTGTGCAGCCTGCGCTTCGATGACACCAATCCGGAAAAGGAGGAAGCCGAGTTTGTAGAATCAATCATCGCGGATGTGCGCTGGCTCGGTTTTGACTGGGGCCGTCACCTGCACTACGCCTCCGATTATTTCGAAGACCTGTATCAATTCGCGCTGCAGCTGATTCGTGCCGGGAAAGCTTATGTGGACAGCCTGAGCGCTGACGAAATTCGCACGCATCGTGGCACGCTCACCGAGCCGGGCCGTGAAAGCCCCTATCGCGAACGCACGGTGGACCATAATCTGGAGTTGTTCGAGGACATGTGCGCGGGCAAATTCCCTGAGGGCAGCCACGTGCTCCGCGCCAAAATCGACATGCGCAGCGGGAATTTGAATCTGCGCGACCCGGTGATGTATCGCATCCTGCACGTGCGCCACCACCGTACCGTCGACAAATGGTGCGTCTACCCGCTATACGATTTCGCGCATGGCCAATGTGATTCACTCGAAGGCGTCACCCATTCCATCTGCACGCTGGAGTTCGAAAACAACCGCCCCCTTTACGACTGGTTTCTCAATGAGCTCGGCGTGACGCACCCACGCCAGATTGAGTTCGCGCGTTTGAACCTGAGCCATACCGTATTGAGCAAGCGCAAACTGGCAGCGCTGGTGGCTGGCGGGCACGTGAGCGGATGGGACGACCCGCGCATGCCCACTATTTCGGGGATGCGCCGCCGGGGCTACACCCCTGCGGCCCTGCGCGATTTCTGTGACGTGATTGGAGTGGCAAAGCGCAACACCACGGTGGACATGGCGCTGTTTGAACACACTCTGCGGCAGGATCTGAACCGCCATGCGCCGCGCGCGATGGGCGTGCTGCGCCCGCTCCGTGTGCTGCTGCTGAACTACCC
>CAJWGI010000343.1 GCA_913031335.1 uncultured Anaerolineales bacterium
TCTCGAGCGGATATTCTCCCACCGCAGTTTCGGCTGAAAGCATGACCGCATCGGTGCCGTCGAAAATCGCGTTGGCCACATCAGATGCCTCCGCGCGGGTGGGGCGCGGCGTGCTAACCATGCTCTCCAGCATCTGCGTTGCCGTCACCACCAAATTGCCGCGCTCGTTCGCCAGCTCGATGATTCGCTTTTGCGCCGAGGGCACCTTCTGGGCGCTGATTTCCACCCCGAGGTCGCCCCGCGCCACCATCACTCCCTCGCAATGGTCGAGTATCCGCTCCAGATTATCGAGGGCAGCCGGGCGCTCCAGTTTGGCGATGATGGGCGTGTGCGCGCGCTCCGGGTTGATTTCGCGCATGGCCGTGCGCACGTCCACAATGTCCTTCTCGGTCTGCACGAAGGAAACGGCCACATAATCGACCGCTTGCTGCAGCCCGAAGGCAAGGTCGGCGTGGTCCTTTTCCGTCAACGCGCCAATATCCATCTGCACGCCCGGCAGGTTAATACCTTTGTGCGCGCGCAGCGTGCCGCCCACTTTCACGCGCGTTACCACCTCTGTTTCGTGGGCGGATTCGACCTCTAATTCAAGATTGCCATCGTCGAGCAGCAGCCTGTCGCCGCGCTGCACATCGGCAGGCAGGCCCGCATATGTGGTGCTCACCCTCTCGCTATCTCCCGCCACCGCCTGCGTGGTAATGGTGAATTGAGCGCCCGTTTGCAGCTCCACTGTGGGGCCCTGCGCGAACGCGCCGACGCGAATGCGCGGGCCCTGCAAGTCCTGCAGAATGGCCACCGGCAGCCCCATGGCCGCGGCAACTGTGCGGATTCGGTCAATCCCCCGCGCATGATGTTCATGCGTCCCGTGAGAGAAATTGAGCCGCGCCACATTCATGCCGGCCGCCATCATGGCCGCCAGCCGCTCTTCAGAATCCGAAGCCGGGCCGATGGTGCATATTATTCTCGTCTTGCGCAAATCGTCGCTCATAGGCTGCTTTATGCCCTGTTCGTGCGATTATACACCTCGCCATACGCAGCTCACCGCCGGAAGTCGCCCGCGCTGCAACTTGCAGCCCCGGCGATGGTTCTGTATAATGCCGTTCGTATCCCGCGTCGTGACCCAGATTCGGCGCGGCTTCAAGAAGCGTGACTTTCTTAAAACATTGGGGTTCCGTATGACGGGAGCCAATCTCCTTTTGATTGAAACGCACAGGGTAACTGCGCCTTCCTTTTCGGATGATCTGGAGAAAGGTGGGCACACGGTACGCGTCGAAAACAAGGTCGCGACCGCGATTGAGCGTGCGCCCCGCCTTGAGCCCGACATAATCATTCTGGACGCGGCCTCCATGCGCACGGTGGGCAACCGCATGTGCCGCCGCATCCGCGGCGCTTGTGACCCGTGCCGCTTAATCCACCTGGTAGAAAACCACATCACGCCTGACTCGAAATGGGGCGCGCACATCACGATTGTGCACCCGTTCACCGGGCGCAAGGTACTCAACGCGGTGAAGCGACTGCGTCCGCTCCCTGACGGCGACTGGCGTCAGGTCGGGCCGCTGCGGGTTAGCGTCAAGCAGCGCCGCGTACAATGCTGGGACGAAGAAAAACGGCTGACGCCCAAAGAGACCCGGCTGCTGCAAGTGTTGCTGAATCGCGCCGACAGCACGGTCTCTCGCAAGTACCTGATAAAACATGTGTGGGACACCGACTACCTTGGCGACACGCGCACACTGGATGTGCACATCAGCTGGTTGCGGCGCGCAATTGAAAAGGACCCGCTGCACCCGCGGCTGCTACAGACCGTGCGTGGACAGGGTTATCGCCTCGATCTTTCCGGCGCGTCGGCCGCCTGAGACCACTGCCTGAGTGCCAGAAAAACCCCGTCAGATGCGTGCCCGTCCGGCGCTGCGCGCGGGATTAATGCAAAAACCCGCCAACGCTTTCGGCGGGTTTCTCCGTACGAAAGAACGCAATCCGCCGTGGCGGCGTCAGTCTTCGGCCTCGAGCGCAGCTAGGCTGCGCATCAGGCTGCCTTTGCGCCGGGAGGCGTTGTTGCGATGAATGACGCCG
>CAJWGI010000344.1 GCA_913031335.1 uncultured Anaerolineales bacterium
GTGCGCCGCCGTGCCACAGGCCGTGATGACAATACGATTGATTCGGCGCGCGGCGGCCTCGGTGAGTTTCAGATCAGGCAGAAACACCGTGCCAGTGCTGAAATCAACGCGCCCACCGATGGTGTCGGTGATGGCGCGCACCTGCTCGTGAATCTCTTTTTGCATGAAGTGGCGGTACTCGCCCTTTTCCGCGGCGACCGGATCCCACGGGATGGTGTGCAGCTCAGCGGAAACCGGCTCCCCGGCGAGGGTCTGGGTGCTGAAACCGGCCTCGCTCACAACCGCGAGCCAGCCCGGCTCCATAAAGGCCATGCGGCGGGTGTGGTCGAGGATGGCAGGCATATCGGAGGCGACGAACATCTCGCCCTCGCCGATGCCGATGGCGATGCCGCCGGCGTTGCCAACGCGCGCCGCGATGATCTTCCCCGCTTCGCGCGTGGAGATGAGCACCATGGCGCTGGCCCCGCGCAGGTCGCCGATTGCCTGCCGGACGGCTTCTTCGAATGGGAGACTGGCTGCCAGATAGTGCTCCACTAGGTGTACGATGACTTCGCTGTCGGTATCCGATTGCAATGTGATGCCCTCGGCGAGCAGCTCTTCGCGCAGGCTCATGTAGTTCTCCACGATGCCGTTGTGTACGATGACCACTTCGCCGGTGGCGCCCATGTGGGGATGCGCGTTGCGCTCGTTGGGTTCGCCGTGCGTGGCCCAGCGGGTGTGGCCGATACCGAGGTTGCCACTGAGGGGCTGCTCAGAAACCAGACTCTGCAGCCGCGCGAGTTTACCCACATCGCGGCGGATGTGGATTTCACCGTCTTCGATGATGGCTACTCCGGCCGAGTCGTAGCCACGGTATTCAAGCCGTTTCAGGCCGTTGAGGATTATCGGCGTCGCGTCGCGCGGGCCGATGTATGCGACTATGCCGCACATAAGCGAGTTCCTCCAAAAGATTGGCAGCGCCCGCAGCGATTATGGGGAGCTGCATGCTTTTTTCCAGTGCCGCCGCCTCTGTGCCGCCGGTTGCCCGTCGGTTTTGCGTGGCCGCTTTGCAGATCTGGAGGGGAAAGGGGGAACGGGCGCTGGCACGCCCGGAGGGCATCCGCTGATCTCTCGATTTTCCGCCGCTGTTTTCGCGGCGTTAGCCCTGCCGCGCGGCAGGAAACCCTCATCCTCGTCACCCGGTGATCTGTCACCGGGCCGTGCGCTGTGCCTTTCCGCGATTTCTGTGAATCTTTCTCGTTGCGATTGATCTCCAACTCCGTGCCGGCATTATAGCAGGCAGCGTCGTTTAGCGGCAAAACCCGTTTTCTGTTCCGTGAACGCTAAGTTTGACTCACGAATTCCTGCGTAGCTCGCTCTAAATCGGCGTAATGGCCCCGGCGGCGCTGCGGCAGCAGCCGCGCAAGGGCGTACATGCACTCGCTGGTCATCTGCTGCAACTGCGCTCCGGTGGGGCGGGTGGCCATGCGCTTCAGGCGCAGCGGCGGCCCCAGTCGCAGCACTGCGCCCGCCTTCTTTTTGCGCGCCAGGCTGAGCGTGGGGAAGCCCTCGGTGCCTTCGATGGCCAGCGGCACGATGGGCACATCGGCGCGGTACGCCAGATAGGCCACCCCTTCCTTGGCCTTGTGCAGCGCCGGGTAGCGCGTGCCCTCCGGGGCGACAAGCAATACCTCGCCCGCGCGCAGCACGGCCAGGGCACTGGCGATAGCGCGGCGGTCGAAACCGCTGCGTTCTACTGGAATGACCTGCCACAGACGCGGGAAAATTCCCACGAAGGGGAGGTCGTAGACCTCGCGTTTTGCCAGCGGCACCACGTTGCGCGGCACACAGCCCATCACCACCAGCGAATCCACGAAGGCAATATGGTTCATCATCAGAATGGCCGCGCCGGTGGCGGGCAGATTCTGCATCCCGTGCACGCCATCAATTTTCGTCAGCCAGCGGAAACCGATCTCGCGCAGCAGCCAGCGCAGCAGGTTGCGCATCGGCTCCACCCGGGCATGGTCGTAATCGCGCGAGGCGGGCTGGCTTGCGCTCGACGGCGTGTGGATGCGGGTCATGG
>CAJWGI010000345.1 GCA_913031335.1 uncultured Anaerolineales bacterium
ACAATCTGGGCGCACTACCGGTCTTTCTGGACGAAGCAGCTCACATCTGGTGGGCACGGCTGGTATGGGACTGGCAGCCCTTCCACGCCGCCTCGGATGGACGCCTGTTAAATGTGCTCTGGGCGGCGGTCTTCTGGCCATTCAACGGCAGCGTGTGGGTGGCGCGCGCCGCCACCGTGCTGCTGACCACTGTGGGGTTCGCGGCGCTGCTGGCCCTCTCCCGACGCTTCTTCCCGCCGCCGACAGCCGCTGTCGCCGCAGTGGCCTATGCGTTCGTACCCTTCGCGCTGTTTTTCGAGCGTATGCAGCTGCCCGATGCGTACGCGACTGCCTGCGCCATATTGCTTCTCTGGTCGAGCGCAGAACTTGCGCGTTCCCCGCACAGGCGAAGCAACACAGCACTCACTGCAATCGCTCTGGCCGCGGGCCTGCTGTCCAAGTTGACAAACCTGGTCTTCGTCCCGGTTCCAGCTCTGGCCGCGCTCGTTCTCGGCCGCCGCGACCGCTGGCGGGCGCACGCCCGCGCAACGTTGCAGGTTTACCTGCTCGCGGCCGTGCTGCTGCTGCCGGTATTGGTGGCGCTGCGCATCATTGCCCACTCCGACCTCGGGTTGGATTTGATCGCCCGCAAGACAGCCGGTTCCCCGGCCGAGATGTGGGCCCAGGCGAAGGTGACGAGCCCGATGGCATGGAGCTTTTTCCGTACGCTGTTCACGCCGTGGCTGTGGTGGCCGGGTCTGGCAACTATCGCCATCGCGCTCTGGCAACGCGCGCGAGCCAGCCTGTACGTTTGCGCCACAGCGCTGCTCGGTCTGCTGCCGCTGATTGCCAAAAGCAACCCGGGCTTCTTGGAGGCGCGCTTCATGCTGCCCTATGTGGCGCTGCTCATCCTGCTGATGGCCGCCGGAGCAGCCACTCTATGGAAGCGGGTGGTGCGGCTGGGTGCAATCATCAGAATCGCGGTGGTGGTTCTAGGGATTCTGGCGCTGCATCCGAGTGGCCAGTTTATGTGGAAGGTTTTCAGCGAACCGGCTGCGCTGGAACTGCCCTGGCGCGATGACTGGGAGTACATCCGCGGCTGGCCTTCGGGTTTTGGGTTTCGTCAGATCGCCGCGCAGTACAACGCGCGCGGCCGGCCACAGCGACTGCTAACCTTCGATCTGGGCGGGCAGCAGCGCCTTGCGGCCTACCTCCCGACCGGTTCTGTGGTCACGCCGGTGTGGGCTCCGCCAGAGGAATTCGCCGCCGGTTTGGCGCCGACAGTCGGCGGCGCGCCCGCGCTGCTGGTGCTCGACCATCCCAAAGATGACGCCGACCTGGCTGCGCTTGCATTGCACTTGCGCCCGCTGCAGACTTACCCGCGGCCCGGGGGCGAATCATGGCTGACGGTTTATGAGCTGAGCGCCCCGGCCAGCGAAAACGACTAGGCGGTCGCCTGCACCCGGTACGAAAACTCAATCGGCATTGCCTGCTTCAACATCGCATACACCGAGCAGTATTTCGTTTTGGAGAGCTCCACCGCGCGCGCTACGGCATCCACTCGCACCTCATCGCCGGTGACGATGTACTCAAGGCTTGCCGTAGTGAAAACGCGCGGGTGTTCCTCGGTTTTTTTAGCCTGAACGCGCACCTCGAAACCAGTCACCTGCTGGCGTTTCTTCTGCAGGATGGAAATCACGTCCATGGCTGTGCATCCCGCCAGCGCAATCAGAACCAGCTCCATCGGCGATGTGCCGCTGCCGGTCTCGGCCGCGCCGGAGGCCAGTTCGACCGCACACCCGCTATCGGCCCGGCCGGTGAAATCCAGGCCCTCTTTCCACCTAACCTCTGCCCGCATCATTGCCTTCCTTTCCGGGAAGCCCGTGCTCTGCGTTAACCACTACGCGCCTATCGCGCGCATCCCCGCCAGCACGCGCGGTAGCGTTCGCGTGTAAAGCCAGTACGCCCCGCGCCGACAAGGATAATCCCACGCCCCCAGCGTGCGCACAACGTGCCCGCGAAAACCGGCCTTGAAGCGCCACACGCCCCAAAGCGGGTCTGCGGGCGCAAACTCATCC
>CAJWGI010000346.1 GCA_913031335.1 uncultured Anaerolineales bacterium
TTTTCAGAGCCGTAGAGCGGATACGCCTGCACGTCAAAGCCGAACACGTCGCTGACCACATCGGCGATTACCTTGTTTGTGGTCACCGAACCGAAGCCGCCAACCGAATGACCGCGCATGGAGAACGCGCTCAACGGGCGCACATGGCCATCAACCACCGAGTGGGCGCGCATGGAGAAGGTGCGCTCAGGCCTGATATCCGCGTCTTCGTGCGGTTGCAGTGCAAGCTCGTGCTCAATTCCGAGTACGAAAAAGCGCTGCTCCCGACCCTCGGAAATGTGCTCCACCGCCGCCGCGAGGTGGCCTTGATGTAAATCACGGCTGCCCAACCCGGCCGAGCAAGAATAAATTGCCGGCAGCCGGGTCACTTTCGGGTAATCCGGGTGGCCACTGAGTGCGTCGGCAAACGCCGCCTTGATCTCCCCGGCTATCGGGTTATCTTGCGCCAGCGGGTTGTCCATGCGTTCAATCACCGCCAGCGCCGAGACGTGCCGCAGCGCGGCCACCAGCCTCGGCCCGGGAAAAGGCCGGAAACAGGTGACGTGCAGCGCACCCACGCGCACGCCGCTGTCGCGGCGCAGCCAATCCGCCGTTTCCATGGTGGTTTCGGCCAGTGAGCCAAGCCCCACCAGCACGTATTCCGCGTCCTCCACGCGATATTGCTGAATCAGGTCATAGCGCCTGCCGGTGAGCCGATGAAACTCATCCATGGCCTCCTGCACGGCCGGTTCCACTTTCTCGATGTAAGTCCGTTGGGCGATTCTGCCCTTCATGTAGGCGTCCTGATTTTGCACCACGCCGGACATGACCGGGTTGTACGGATCCATCAGGTTGATGAGTTTTTCGTCCGGTGCGCAGATGAAATCGCGCATCAACTCCGGTTCGGGTAGCAACACCCGCTCCAGTGTGTGCGTTGTCAGAAAGCCATCCATCGCGTTCAGGAACGGGGTGCTCGAGTTTTCCGCCGCGCGGCGGGCAATCAGCGCCAGATCTCCCGCGCCCTGCGCGTTCATCGCAAACAAGATACCCCAGCCAGTGTCCGAAACGCCCATGACATCATCGTGCCCGGCGTGCACGTTCAACGATTGCGAAGTGAGGGCGCGCGCCCCGATGTGGAACACCATCGGCAAGCGCTTGCCGCTGATGGTGTAGAGCACCTCGGTCATCAGCGCCAGGCCCTGACCGGAGGTGAAATTGGTGGCGCGCCCACCCGCCACCGCGAAGCCCTCGCAGAAGGAAGCGGACGAGTGCTCGGATTCCGCTTCCATGAATAGCAGCCGGTCGCCCCACAGATTGCTGTCGCCCCTCGCCACCGCGGCCTGATATCCCTGCCCCATCGTGGTCGACGAGGTAATCGGGTACACGCCCGCGCCCTGACTAATGTGCGTCTCCACCCACACCACTGCTCCCGCCCCATCTGTGGTGGTAAGCGTTCCGGGGTATGGCGGTTGCCCGTTCTCTGCGCCTAAGTTCTCTGTGTCATTCACACTGTCGCGCCCATAAAAACCCATCTCTCTCTGCGTGGAGAAGCTGCCAATATCGTTCGTGCAGCCGGTATTGCTCCACTTGGGTTGATTGTATCACCTCTGCGCATTCTCGCGGCGTAGGACGCCCCCAGAACAACCGCCGGGCAACGAGCAGCGTCACTTTTCGCTGCCGCGTTGTATAATCGCAGGAATGTACAAAATGACGCTGCTTTTCCGAAAACCGGAAGAACCCGAATATTTTGAGGAGCAATGGACGCGCCTTTTTCTTCCTTTCGCCGAGCAAATGCCCGGGGTGGAACGCGTCACCGTCAGCCACGTCATCGGCGAGCCGGACGGAACCTCGGATTATTACCGCATGCACGAGTTTTGTTTCGCCGACCGCCAGGCTCTTGACCGCGCGCTGACCTCAAAGAAAGGCGTGCGCGCCGGCAATGCCCTGATGGCCTTCGCCGGCGAAATCACCACCATCCTTATCTCCGAGGTCTTCGAGGAGGCGCGCGGCGAAGCCGGGAGCACTGCTGATGCCAGCGACAGCGGAAGCGATTAAC
>CAJWGI010000347.1 GCA_913031335.1 uncultured Anaerolineales bacterium
GCGCGCCACATGCCTGATTGGTACTGGCGCGGTGGTAAACCCGGCCGCGTTACTGCGCGAGCTGGCCGAACTGGAAGTGGCCGGCATCGAAACAACCCGCTTGCTGCTTGCGGACCGCGCCCAGATGCTGCTGCCGCATCATCGCGTGTTGGACGGCATGGAAGAGGAGGGGCGCGGAGAGCACCACATCGGCACTACCAGCCGGGGCATCGGGCCGGCGTACCGTCAGAAGGCAGCGCGCTCCGGGGTGCGCATCGGCGACCTGCAACACCCGCAATACCTGCGCGAGCGCTTGAAACTGCAATTGCCGAGCGTTAACCGTGCGCTCGCCTATTTCGGGGCGCCGCCGATCGAGTTGGAACCATTGCTGGTGCAATGCCGTGTGTGGGCCGAGAAACTGTCCGCGCGCATCGTGGACCCGATACCGCTGCTGCGGCAGGCGCTGCAAGATGGCAAGCACATTCTGCTTGAGGGGCAGCTGGGCGCGATGAAAGATTTGGACTGGGGCACTTATCCGTTCGTCACCTCTTCTAACCCCACTGCGGGGTTCGCTGCCGTCGGTGCCGGCCTGCCGCCACAGAAAATTGGAGAGGTTCTGGGCGTCGCCAAGGCTTATCAAACTGCGGTAGGGGCCGGCCCGTTTCCGGCTGAATTGAATGACCAAACCGGCGATAGATTGCGTGATATCGGACGTGAATACGGCGCAACCACCGGACGTCCGCGCCGCACAGGCTGGTATGATGCCGTGGCTGTTCGCCACGCGGCCTGGCTGAACGGCATGACCGCGCTCGCGGTGACCAAACTTGATGTACTCGATGCCTTTGCGGAAATCAAATTGTGCAATGCCTACCGCCTGCCGGATGGGACGCGCATTGACCATGTCCCCGACACGCCCGTGCTGGAAGAAGTGGAGCCGGTGCTGGAGAGCTGGCCGGGCTGGCAGCAGGCCACCACCGGCGCACGCACTTGGCACGAGCTTCCGTCGGCTGCGCGGTGCTTCCTCGAGCGGCTGCAGGAGCTCGCGGGCGTCCCAATCCGCTACGTCTCGGTTGGCGCGGAGCGCGAGGCCATGTTCAGCGTATGACCTTTTCGCACGACACTTTCATTTCACCGCTGACATGGCGCTACGGCGGCGCGGAAATGCGCCGTCTGTGGAGCGAGACGCACAAGCGGCAGTTGCTCCGGAGAGTGTGGGTGGCGCTGGCGCAGGCCCAGTACGAGGCCGGGCTGGTGACCGCTGCGCAGCTGGAAGACCTGCGCGCGCACATGGACGAGGTGGATATTGAACGCGCTGCCGCCATCGAGAGCGAAATCAAGCACGACCTGATGGCTGAGTTGCGCGCTTTCGCCGAGCAATGCCCGCGTGGCGGCGCGGTGTTGCACATGGGCGCCACTTCGATGGACATCCTCGATAACGCGGACGCGCTCCGTATTCGCTCCGGCCTTGAGCTTCTCCGCACCGAGATGTGCGACTTGCGCGAGCATCTAGCTGACCTGATTGAGCGCTGGGCAGACACCCCGGCAATGGGCTTCACCCATCTGCAGCCGGCCGAACCCACCACCGTGGGCTATCGGCTTGCGCAGCACGGCCAGGATTTACTCAGCGATGATGCCGAGATTTCGCGCGTCTCGGCGGGCGTGCGCGGCAAGGGGTTAAAAGGCGCGGTGGGCACTTCGGCCTCCTTCGTGGTGTTGCTGGCGGGAACGGACACCGGCGCAGCCGAAATGGAAACGCGCGCCATGGAACTGCTGGGCTTGGAGGCCTTTCCGGCGGCCACGCAGATCTATCCGCGCAAGCAGGATTGGCATGTGCTTAACGCGCTGGCCGGGCTGGGCGGCACGCTCTACCGCTTTGCCTTCGACCTGCGCCTGCTGCAATCGCCCGTCATCGGAGAATGGTCGGAGCCGTTCGGCGAAAAGCAGGTGGGCTCATCCGCGATGCCCTTCAAGCGCAACCCCATCAACGCCGAGAAAATTGACAGTCTGGCGCGCTATCTCGCATCGCTGCCGCGGGTGGCGTGGGACAACGCCGCG
>CAJWGI010000348.1 GCA_913031335.1 uncultured Anaerolineales bacterium
CAGAAAGGCCGGACACACGCGCGATACCGTCACCGGCTTCGAGCACGGAACCCACATCTTGCTGTGATAGCGTCGGCGTGAAAGCGGCAATCTGCTGCTGCAGTTCAGCGAAAATAGCGGAAGTCTGAGTTTCCGTCATTGCTTCTCCCTCGGGGGTAAAGATAAATGATAGCCTAAAGCACTAATAACGCACAAAAAAGGATGATACCTGATGATGTTTATATTGTCCAGTACTTCACAAACAGAGCCGCCCGAGGCGCACGCAGCGGCGAGAAAACGGCGCGCCGGGCCGGCGCGCCGCACGATTGTCTCAACGATATTGTGGGAGTTTAATCGAGGTAAGCGCGCAGAGAATCGCCATAATCCGAACGGCGCATTTTCTCCAACGCGCGATTAGCGGCCTGGCGCATGCCCTCGCGCGACAGTCCATACCGGCGGGCAAGGTCGCTGAGCGGGTGCGGGCAGCCATCGCTGAAACCGTAGCGCATGCGCAGCACCGAGGCCTCCCACGGGGTGAGTTCATCGAGAAGGGCATGAGCCACCTCTGTGGCCAGCATGCGTTGCTCGGCCTCGTCCTCCGGCCGCTGCTCGGATTCATCCGGTATAAGGTCCTGCACTTCGGTATCAGGCTCATCGCCGGGCCCGACCAGTTTCTCTAGCCGCACGATGGGAACGGTGGATTTGCTCACCGTCTCCACCTGGTCCGTCGTCCATTTCAGCTTTTCGGCGAGCTCATCGCTTGTCGCTTCGCGCCCGTATTTCTGCGTGAGCGCATTTTCAGCCCGACGCAGCTGCATCACTCTGTGCCCGAGGTTGACCGGCAACCGAATGGTGCGACCAGTGTTGGCCACAGCTCGGCCAATTGCCTGCCGAATCCACCAGACGGCGTAGGTGGAAAAACGCGTTCCCCGCGAGGGATCGTACCGCTCCCCCGCTTTTATCAGGCCTATCTGGCCCTCTTGCATCAGGTCTTCAAATGGCAGGCCGGTGTCGAAATAGCGCCGCGCCACCTTCCCTACCAACCCTTGGTTGCGCAGTACCAGTTGGTCGCGCGCAGCTTTAGCCCGCGCGATCCGCCGCTCCCAAGTGCGACGTCGGCGCGCATTGGCGCGACCGGCCTCCAATCGCTCTTTGGCCTTCCGCCCAACGCTGATGTGACCTGCCAATTCAATCTCCTCTTCGTGGGTGAGCAGGTCAGCCTGACACGCGGTGACCTGCAATTGATACGGGCTGTCCGTCCTGCGGTCGATCATATGCCAGCGCCTCCGTTCACAACCATGCGCAAGGACTCTCGACTATGTGCCTGCTCCGCAACAATAAAGAAGATATTCGTCTTCCTTATTATAGTGTAATCATTTTCACATGCTGTGTCAAGTATCATCTGCAGAAAGAGTCCTACGCTGCAGACGCGCCGGCACGGGCGTGCGCACTGTCCAGGCTGCCAGATGATGGAGTTGAGCCTGCGGAGATTAGCCCGACTTGGCGCTGTTACCCAGCCGATGGCGCTTGCCACCGCGCCCAAGTTCAATCGAGCGCTGGTAGGCGGCCCACACCGCGCGCGACAGCGCCGTGCGGAACCCGGCCTTTTCGAGGTAGTAGAGAGCCTCCGCGGAGGTGCCTCCCGGCGAAGTCACCTGATCGCGCAGCCGGGCGAGGTGTTTGGGAGATTGAAGCACGAAGTCGGCCGAACCTTTTACGGTATGGTGCACCAGTTCCTCGGCCACCTTGCGGGAAAACCCCAGATGGACGCCGGCGTCCACCAGCGCTTCCATGAAGAGAAACACATAGGATGGCCCTGTGCCGGAGAGCGCCGTGGCCATGTCGAGGTAATCTTCGTCATCCAGAAAGACCTCCCGTCCCAGCGCCTGCAGCGCGGTCTCCGCCTGCTGGTGTTGCCGCGTCTCCACGGCGCCAGATTCGGTCCACACAGTGATGCCCTCCCCAATCTGCGCCGGGGTGTTCGGCATTGAACGCACCACACTTTGGTGCTGAAGCCCCTCACTAATCGCGGTGATGCTCGCTCCAGCAACTAT
>CAJWGI010000349.1 GCA_913031335.1 uncultured Anaerolineales bacterium
TGCCCTTGAAACAGGCTCTCCTGACGGATGAGGGCATAAACCAGCAGCGGGTCGAGGTCATATCCCGCGGAGACCGGTTCTATAAGGTCGAGGTAGTACAGCCCGTAGCGAAGGTGGGTGATGAACTTTGGCGCATTGAATGGGTTGCTCAACCCCAGCGCATCCATGCAGTGGCGCCCCGCCCAGATGGAACCGTAGTAGTATCCCAAATCTCCGTAAGCCAGCGCGAGTTGATATGACGCTAGGGCATCGTCCTGGTAAGCATTGCGCAGACTATCGAGTTCGTCGCGGGCATCCTCAAAGAGGCCCAGACGCCAGAGCGTGCTGCCGCGCCTCCAGCGCGCATCCGCAGCCAACCTCTGTGACAACCTTCCCAGATTGTGTTCGGGCACACCGAGGCGGGTAGCCAGCCAGGCCTCGGCTTCGCCTTGCGCCGCTGGCGAGGCGGCGGAGGTAAAATCAATCTTGGGGTTTGGGGTAAAAGGCGCCTTTCCGGCTGCCAGTTCGCGGGCGCGCAGCCCGTAATAGCCGTATGGGTCGGTCGCGCTGGCCACTTCCCAGGCCTCGGCGGCGAGGTTCTCGTTCCCGTTTTGCGCGTGTGCTTTGCCCGTCCACAAAAGCGCGGCCGTGATTTCATCAATGTCAGCGTGAGAGAAGCTGCCGGCCTGAACGAAGCGGGGACTGGAATCAGAGTATTCTCCCTGACGGTACAGACTGATGCCGGAGAGGAAAGCGGCTCTTGGCGCCAGATGGGATTGGGGATACTCATCGGCGACGCGGCCCCACAGAGTTGCCGCAAGCCGCAAGTCGGCGCCGCGCTCGGCCACGCGGCCGGCATCAAAGAGAGCCTCGGGGGCGGTGCTGTGGCCCGGGGCGCTTTCGACCATGTTTAGCAGGGTGGCGATCGCGGCCGAGTAGTTTTCGTCCCATCCCCACTGCGTATAGGCCAGTTCCAGTGCGGCCTCCGCCCAGAGCGGGTCGCCGGGATGGGTCTGAATTATTTCGAGAAAATGTGTTTTTGCGGCAGGTATGTTTTCCAGCGCGCGATAAGACAACGCCATGTAATAGTGCACGCGCGCATCGTGTGTGGGATTAGCGTCCAGGTATCGGCGAAACGCGAGCGTGGCCGGCGTGTATTGCTCGGCGTAATAATCTACTAGGCCGCGCTGGAATTCGGCCACTGGCGTGCCGTAACTAAGCAACTCCACCAGCGAGAGATAGGCGTAATAAGAATCGGGGTAAGTGTTTACAGCGTGCGCGTAGTATGTTGAGGTGGCGGTGTAGTCGCCGGCGGCGGCGCGGGCCTGCGCCCGTTCATAATCCATGCGCGCGCGCGTGGCCGCGTATTGCGTATTGTGGTCAACCAGATCGAATAGGGAGATAGCGCCGTCGATGTCGCCGGCCGCCTGCAAGGATTCTGCTCTGTCGAGCAGCAGGAAATTGATGTTCGCTCCGCGGTCGGCGAGCAGCGCGGCCTGGTAATCCTCGGCCGCCGAACTGTACTCGGCCAGACCCCGGTGTGCATCACCGATTAGTTCGAGCACGTAAGAATCAATCACACCGGGATTGTTTTCGAGATACTCATTGAACCGGTGGATCGCGGCACTGTTGTTTCCGAGGGTCAGGTTGGCGAAGCCAAGCAGAAAACGGGCATCAGCAATATTGTCCGCATCCGGGTGGGCAGTGATGAATTCTTCTAGGGTTTCGGCTGCAGCCCATGTTGCGCCGCTGCGGAGGTAGCTGGTGGCGAGACCCAGGTGGGCAGCAGCGTGCGCAGTCTCAACCTCCGCAGTTGATTGCAGCGCCGCGAGATAGGCATTGATGGCTGCTTGAAAGTTTCCGTTGCGCAGCGCGCGCTCGCCACCCTCTATGCGTACCTGCGGGGGTTGCGTTGGTTGTGGCGTGGGTGCTACCGTAGCTGAGCTTGTTGCGGTGGCCGCGCTTTGCGTGCGGGCGGTTTCATCCGGTGCGGCCGTCGGGGCGATTTCGGTTTCCGGGGGTGGGGTGGCGGAGGCGGCCGCTGGACG
>CAJWGI010000350.1 GCA_913031335.1 uncultured Anaerolineales bacterium
TGGATGATTGCTTCCGGCTGCTGGCGCGCAATCGCCGCATGGACGGCGCGGGAGTCACATAGGTCGAGTTGTAGCGCCGCGCCCGGCAGAGCGGAGTCAGGTGCATTGGCGTGCCAACTGTGAGCGAGTTCCCATTCACTGGCGAGTTGAGCCACACGGTGGCCGAGGTACCCGCCGCTGCCGGTGAGCAGCAGTTTTCGGGACTGGCTACTCACCGGCAGCGGTGCGCTTCGGTGCGGTCAAGGGCTGCGCGCGCTGCGGCTTGCTCGGCCTGCTGTTTGCTGCTCCCGCGCCCGACACCATAACGCTGCTTTGCGATTATTGCTTCCACTGTGAATTCTTTCGCGTGGTCGGGCCCGCTCTTGGCGATGGTGGCGTAGTGCGGCGTCGCTCCCAGCGCGCTCTGGGCCCATTCCTGCAGGCGGCTCTTGTCGTCCAGATGGCCCTGATTGGAAAGCGTTTCCTGTGCGACGGGCAGCAGCAGCGGCTCCAGAAATGTGCCCACCGCCTGCACGTCGGCATCGAGATATAGCGCACCCACCAGCGCTTCGAAGGCCGCGCACAGTAAGGCGTCGCGTTCGCGTCCGCCGGTTTCTGCTTCGCCGCGGCCGAGCAAAACAGCAGCGCCGAGGTCGAACGACCGCGCTAGGCGCGAGAGCTGCTCGGTGCGCACCAGCGCGGAGCGCAGCCGAGTGAGTTCGCCCTCATCAAGTTCCGGAAACTGCTCAAAGAGCACGGCCGTAGCCACGAAATCGATGACGGCGTCGCCGAGAAACTCGAGGCGTTCGTTGTCTTCTGTGAGTTGCGGGTTCTCGTTCAGGCTGGAGCGGTGGGTGAGCGCGCGGCGCAGTAAATCCGGTCGGTGGAAATAATGGCCGATGCGCTGCTGCAGCGCGTCCAAGTCAGTCATGCATATTTCTTGAAAGCGAGCACCGAATTGTGGCCGCCGAACCCAAACGAATTGCTGATAGCCACGTCGATGGGCATTTCGCGGGAGTTGTTGGGCACATAATCGAGGTCGCACTCGGGGTCGGGCGTTTGATAATGGATGGTGGGTGGAGCGAGCTGCGCGCCAATGGCCTGCACGCAGAAAAGGGCTTCCAGCGACCCGGTGGCGCCCATCATGTGTCCGGTCATCGATTTGGTGGAGGAGACTGCGAGACCGTGCGCGTGCTCGCCGAAGACCGCTTTTATGGCGCGCGTTTCAGCGGCGTCGTTTAGCAGGGTGGCGGTGCCGTGCGCGTTTATGTAATCCACCGCGGAGATGTCGAGCTCGGCTATCTGCAATGCCTGGCGCATGGCCGCGCCGCCGCCGGCACCGTTCTCCTGTGGGGCCGTGATGTGGTATGCGTCGCCAGTGACGCCGTAGCTGACCAGTTCGGCCAGAATGTTGGCGCCGCGTGCACGGGCGGTTTCCAGTTCCTCGAGCACCAGCACGGCGGCGCCCTCGCCCATCACCAGTCCGTCGCGGTTTTTGTCGAACGGCTGCGGAGTCATGGAGTAATCTTCGTTGCGCCGGCTCATCGCGCCGAGGCGGTCGAATGCGGCCACTGCCACCGAGCAGATTGTCGCCTCGGCGCCGCCCGCCAGCATCGCGTCGGCCATACCGCTGCGGATATACTGCCAGGCCAGCCCGATGCCATCGGAGCTGGAGGCGCACGCCGAGGAGACCGAGAGCGCTGGCCCCCTCGCGCCGATATCGATGGCCACCAGCCCGCTGGGCCCGTTGGGCATCATCATGGGGATGGTGAACGGGCTAGCGCGCCGCGGCCCGCTCTTGTCGATTACGCGTACGCTGTTTTCCAGCGTCCCGATTCCGCCGATGGCGGAACTGATTATTACCCCCACGTGGTGCGCGTTCTGCTCAGTGATCTGCAGCCCGGAGTGCCGCATGGCCTCCGCTGCGGCCGTCGCAGCCAGCTGCTGGCAACGATCCCGGCGGCGGGCTTCGGCGGGGGTCATGTACCGCTTTGCGTCGAAGTCTTTCACCTCGCACGCGATTTGCACCAGAAAA
>CAJWGI010000351.1 GCA_913031335.1 uncultured Anaerolineales bacterium
CGCGGGCAGCTCGCCCGGCGGAGTGTTATCATTCCCGTGCAATGGCGCTGACAGCGAATCTTCTGGTGGTTGTCGGAGCAACTGCGGTGGGCAAGACGGCCTACAGTCTCGATCTAGCCGCCGCGCTGAACGGCGAGGTGGTCTCGGCCGACTCACGCTATCTGTACCGCGGATTGGATATCGGCACTGCAAAACCGAGCATGGAAGAAATGGCGCGCGTCCCCCATCATCTCATTGATGTGACCACGCCGGACAAGCCCTGGTCGCTGGCGGTATACAAACGCGAGGCGACAAGGGCAATTGAAGAGATTTATGCTCGCGGGCGACTGCCGCTGCTCGTGGGCGGAAGCGGTCAATATGTGCGCGCAATTGTGGAAGGCTGGACGATTCCACCGCGGCCCGAGAATGACGAGCTGCGCGTCGATCTGCAGGCAACATCGCTGCAGCCGGGGGGCAGGGAAGCGCTGCGCGGGCGACTGGCTGCGCTCGATCCTGATGCGGCTGCCGCCATCGACCCGCGTAACCTTCGCCGCGTCATCCGTGCGTTGGAAGTCTGCCTGCTCACCGGCCGGCCGTTCAGCGCACAGCTCACGAAATCACTGCCATCGTACGATGTGTTCATGCTCGGGTTGAACATGCCTCGCTCACAATTGTATGCGCGTATCGATAAGCGCATCGATGCAATGTTGGCGGCCGGATGGGTGGACGAAGTGCGGGGTCTGGTTAAGTGGGGATACGACTGGAACTTACCGGCCATGTCAGCGCTTGGATACCGGCAGATTGGTGCACACCTGCGCGGGGAAATCGACCTACTGCAGGCGACGCGCAGGATTCAGCGCGCCAGCCGCAGGCTGGTGCGCAAGCAGGCGGCGTGGTTCCGCGCTGAGGAAGTGCGCATACAATGGTACGACTTCGGTGAGCCTGCGCTGCCGGCAATGAAAAAAGACATTGCCGCCTGGCTTGCTGAACGGCAGGCTGCTGCTTGAGCGTGACCCAGTGGTCGGCGGCGACATGTTTTTCTTGCGTCGCACAAAGCTCACAGGTAAAATCTCGGCAATGCAGAACCAGATTCGCGTTCTCGCTGTGTGCGGTCTTCTTCTGGGCATGCTGCAGCCGCTTCCCATTGCGGGAGCGGCGCTATCGCTTCCCGATGAGCCCAATGCAGATTCCAGAGTGGCAGACATACTGGCGGCACTGTCGCCCGAACGGCGCGTGGGGCAACTTTTTTTGGTCACGTTCGACGGCGCTACGGTCTCGCCGGAAAACCAGGTTCACTCGCTGATTGAACGGTATGGCATCGGCGGGGTAATGCTCACCGCTCTGCACGATAACTTTGACGACCGCGAAGACGTGCTGCTTGCCACGCGGGCGCTTGTGACAGACCTGCAGCAAATCACTCGGCAGGCGACGTGGCCGCGGAAGGGCGAGGGCACACCCACTCCGGTACCGACGCCGGGGCAGGACGCTTACTTGCCATTGCTGGTCGGGTTGACTCACGAGGGCGGTGGTGCGTCTTTTGGTGCTCTGCACAGCGGTTTAACTCCCGGGCCGAGCGCGATGGCAATCGGCGCGACGTGGGATGGCGATGCGGCCGGCACTATGGGGGAGATTGCCGGGTTCGAGTTGAACGCACTAGGGATTAACTTGCAGCTTGGGCCCACTTTGGATGTTGTTGAAAACCCGCGAGCTGCCAGCCCGGGCGACCCGGGTGTGCGCGCGTTTGGGGGCAGTGCCCACTGGGTCGGGAAAATGTCGCGGGAGTACCTGGCCGGAGTGCATCGCGGCAGTCAGGGTCGGATTGCATTTGTGGGCCAGTCCTTTCCCGGGTTGGGTTCAGGCGACCGCGCGACCGCGTTCGAGATTCCCACGGTGAACAAATCTCTGGAGAGCTTGCTAAAGGTGGACCTTGCGCCGTTCCGGGCGGTGACCGCGTCTTCACCGGGTGATGAAGTCGCGATAGATGTGCTCATGCCGGCTCAGGGTCGCTATTCGGCGTGGCAGGGCGCC